>JAWWDW010000110.1:0-6239 GCA_033719735.1 Robiginitalea sp.
GAAGGAATTACTACATCGTACCGGGGCCTTTTTCATGGCTCTGTTGTTGGTCTTCTCCACCATGTCCTTTGCAATGGACATGCACTTTTGTGGGGACCATCTTGTGGATTTCAGCCTCTTTGAAAAGGCGGAAAGCTGTGGGATGATGCCCGTGGCTGAAAAGCCGACAGGGGAATGCACCCTGGTGAAATCCAAAATGGATTGCTGCACGGACGTGCAGATCCTTGTGGAAGGGCAGGATGATTTCAAGGTCTCCTTCGACGCTCTTACCGAAGTACAGCACCTCTTCATCACTGCTTTTGTACATGCCTACGTCATTCGCTTCGAAGGGGTTGAACACCGGTCCCCAAAGGACTGGGAGTACGCACCCCCACCTCTCATACAGGACGTACAGGTCCTGTACCAGGCCTTCCTTATTTGATTTTAAACCTTTAGAGATCCCGGACAACTGACGTTGCCATCGGGTTTTGTTGTTTGGGTGGTATTCCCGTACCCCTTTTCCTAAAAGTTTAACGATCAAATTGCATGCTTAACAAAGCGATCAAATTCCTCATAGAAAACAAGCTGGTAGCTGTATTGCTACTGCTACTGTTTGTGGGTTGGGGCCTCGTCCATGCCCCATTCAAATGGGATACGCGTATCCTTCCCAGCAGTCCTGTCGCTGTGGATGCCATCCCGGATATCGGTGAAAACCAGCAAATAGTCTTTACGGAATGGCCCGGCAGGAGCCCGCAGGACATCGAGGACCAGATTACCTATCCCCTGACCACTTCCCTGCTGGGGATTCCGGGGGTACGCACCATTCGGAGCTCCTCCATGTTCGGTTTCTCCAGTATCTATATCATTTTTGAAGAGGATGTGGAATTTTACTGGTCCCGAAGCCGCATCCTTGAAAAACTCAATTCCCTCCCATCGGGGCTGTTGCCGGAAGGGGTCAATCCGAAACTTGGTCCAGATGCCACGGCTTTGGGCCAGATATTCTGGTATACCCTGGAAGGGCGGGATCCCAAGGGGAAGGTCACCGGAGGCTGGGACCTGAACGAGTTGAGGAGTATCCAGGATTTCTATGTGAAATACGCCCTTTCGGCTGCAGAGGGAGTCTCCGAGGTCGCATCCATTGGAGGCTTTGTTCAGGAGTACCAGGTGGATGTGGATCCCGAACTGATGCGGCAATATGGTATCCATCTCAGTGATGTTGTAAAGGCAGTTCGCTCCTCCAACCGGGATATCGGTGCACAGACGCTGGAAATCAACCAGGCCGAGTATCTGGTGCGTGGCCTGGGATATGTGGAAAGCCTATCCGACATCGAAAATGCCGTCGTGGCTTCTGCGAATTTCACGGCCATCCGGGTCAAAGACATTGCCCGGGTACATTTGGGGCCCGCCCCGAGGCGGGGGATCCTGGACAAGGAGGGGGCCGAGGTGGTCGGCGGGGTCGTTGTCGCCCGGTATGGGGCCAATCCACTGGAGGTGATTGAGAATGTCAAGGAACGCATAGCGGAGATAGCCCCTGGCTTGCCTACCCGTGTCCTGGAGGATGGCCGGACCTCCCGGCTTACCATCGTTCCCTTCTATGACCGGACCGAACTGATACAGGAAACCCTGGGCACCCTGGAAGAGGCCCTCAGCCTGGAAATCCTGATTACCATCCTGGTAATCGTGGTCATGGTATTCAACCTTCGGGCCTCTATCCTGATCTCCGGGCTGCTCCCCGTGGCCGTCCTCATGGTCTTCATTTCCATGAAGCTCTTTGGTGTTGATGCCAATATCGTCGCCCTTTCGGGGATTGCCATCGCCATTGGTACCATGGTGGATGTGGGGGTGATCCTGTCCGAAAACATCATACGCCACCTGGAAGAAAACAACACCCTTTTGGAAGGGGAGCGGGCGTCCATAAACACCGTAGTGTACAATGCCACGGCGGAAGTTTCCGGGGCCATTCTCACAGCAGTGCTCACCACGATCATAAGCTTTATCCCTGTCTTCACCATGGTAGGGGCCGAAGGAAAACTCTTCCGCCCCCTGGCTTTTACCAAGACCATGGCCCTGGCCGCCTCCATTGTAATCGCGCTCTTTTTGATCCCGCCCTTCGCTGCCTACCTTTTTCGCAAAAAGGAATATAAGGCGATCGGGCGTTTTGCCGTCCAGGGAATCCTGATTGGAGCCGGCCTGCTGGCCGTGGTTTTCGGGTACTGGCTCGGGTTCGCCATGGTCGGATTCGGGGCCATTGGCCTGTTGGGGATCCTCCAGGGGAAAGACCAACTGCCCGATGGTATTTTGAAGAAGCTGGCCGAAAGGAAGGACCTGGCCACCATCGTCCTGGCTGGCGGTATCATCGTCGGCATGCTGGCAACCTATTGGAGGCCGCTGGGGTTTGACCGCGGCATCGCCATCAACTTGTTGTTTGTAGGCCTGATATGTTTTGGGTTGTTGGGGGTTTTCTGGGTATTCAGAAACTACTACACCCACATCCTCCGTTGGGCGTTAAAGAACAAATTAGCATTCCTGAGCCTCCCGCTCACCCTTGTCATCCTGGGGGGGATTATCATGCGGAATACGGGGGAGGAATTCATGCCTTCCCTGAACGAAGGGTCGTTCCTGCTGATGCCCACCTCCCTGCCCCACGCCGGGGTGCCGGAAAACAAAAGGGTCCTTCGGCAACTGGACATGGCCGTGTCAGCTATTCCTGAAGTGGAGACCGTGGTCGGCAAGGCGGGCCGGGTGGAATCCGCCCTGGACCCCGCCCCCCTCTCCATGTATGAAAACCTCATTCAGTACCGGGAGGAATACCAGTTCAATGCGGCAGGCAGCCCTCAGCGTTACAGGGTCAATGCGGATGGGTATTTTGAACTGCGGGATGGCACGCTGGCAGCGAATCCGAACCACCCGCCCGTGAATACCGCGACCTATGGACCTGAAATGCTGGTCGATCCCTTTAAAGTGGACCGCGCCTTGCTGATCCCCGATGCGGATGGGGAATACTACCGGAACTGGCGGCCGCAAATCGGTTCCCCGGACGACATATGGGACGAGATCGTACGGGTTTCTCGACTGCCGGGAGTCACTTCAGCCCCAAAGCTGCAACCCATCGAAACCCGCCTGGTCATGCTGCAGACAGGGATGCGGGCGCCCATGGGGATCAAAGTCAGGGGGCAGGACCTTGAAAAGATTGAAGCCTTTGCCCTGGAATTGGAATCCCTCCTGAAGGAAGTGGAGGGGGTAAAACCGCAGGCGGTATTTGCAGACCGTATCGTGGGCAAACCCTATTTGCTGATCGACATAGACCGGGAACGCCTGGCCCGGTACGGGATCACCATTCAGCAGGTACAGGAAATCCTTTCCGTGGCGGTGGGGGGGACCCCCATCACCCAAACGGTGGAAGGGCGCGAGCGTTATTCCGTGCGGGTCCGGTACCCAAGGGAACTTCGGGACAGTCCCGGGGATTTGGAAAAGATCTATGTGCCGGTGGAAAAGGGTACCCCCGTCCCCCTGGGGGAACTGGTGGAAGTGCGCTATCAGCGGGGGCCGCAGGCGATCAAAAGCGAGGATACCTTTTTGGTGGGCTATGTACTTTTTGATAAGCGCGACGGTTACGCAGAGGTGGACGTGGTTGAAAGGGCCCAGCAGTTCCTGAAGGAAAAACAATCCAAAGGGGACCTCAAGGTGCCCAAAGGGGTCAGCTACAGCTTTACCGGCACCTACGAAAACCAGATCCGGGCGGAAAAAACCCTCTCCGTGGTGGTGCCTTTGTCCCTCCTGATCATTTTTTTGATCCTGTATTTCCAGTTCCGCAGTACCACCACCTCCCTGATGGTGTTCACGGGGATTGCCGTGGCCTTCGCCGGCGGCTTTATAATGATCTGGCTCTACGGGCAGGGCTGGTTCCTGAATTTCAGCGTATTCGGGGAGAACCTCCGGGAGTTGTTCCAGGTGCACCCAATCAACCTCAGTGTGGCGGTCTGGGTAGGTTTTATCGCCCTCTTTGGGATCGCCACGGATGACGGCGTGGTGATGGCAACCTACCTCACCCAGACCTTTTCCAGGAATCAACCCAAAACCCTGAAGGGCATCCGCGATTCTGTAGTGGAAGCCGGGGAAAAGCGGATCCGTCCCTGCCTGATGACCACTGCCACAACCCTCCTTGCCCTGCTGCCCATACTGACCTCCACGGGCCGGGGAAGCGACATCATGATCCCGATGGCCATCCCCAGTTTTGGGGGTATGCTCATCGCGCTGATCACCCTTTTTGTGGTCCCGGTACTTTTTGGGTGGAAAAAGGAACTTGAACTTAAAGCCAACGAGAAATGAAGTCTACAGGATTGATTTGTTTTTTGTTCTTATTCGGGGCAGCCCATGGCCAGGACCTCCCGTCCTATATCCAGGAGGCCCAGGAGAACAACCCGGATATTCAGGCCTTTGAGCTGCGCTATCAGTTGGCGGAAGAAAGGGTGCAGGAGGCAGACCGCATCCCCGAGACCCAAATCACTGCCGGGGTCTTTGTCAGTGAGCCGGAAACAAGGACCGGGGCCCAGAAAGCCCGGTTTTCCGTCAAGCAGATGCTACCCTGGTTTGGTACCCTTTCCCTGCGTTCGGACTACGCCAGTTCCCTTGCAGAGGCGGAATACATCGAGTATGTGATTGCCAGGCGAAAGCTGGCCCTACAGGTTGCTCAAGGGTATTACAACCTGGTTTCCCTCGAGGCCAAAAAGGAGGTGCTCGATCAGAATATCGCCCTGTTGAAAACCTACGAGAAACTGGCCCTGACTGCCGTGGAGGTCAATCAGGCCAGTGCCGTGGATGTACTCAGGTTGCAGATCCGCCAGAACGAACTGCGACAACGAAGGGAAATATTAAAAGAAGAGCACCAGGCAGAGCGGTCCGCCTTCAACGGATTGCTGAACCGGGAACCCGAAAGGGACGTGCCTGTTATTTCAGGAGTGACGGTACCTGAATCTGATCTTGTGGCAGGCGATAGCCTGCAGTTGAATCCGGAATTGCTGCGATTCGATAAATTATATGAATCCGTTGCCCGGGCTGAAATGCTGAATCAAAAGGAAGGGGCTCCCTCCTTCGGGATTGGGCTGGACTACATTCCCGTGGCGGAACGCCCCGGCCTCGATTTCAGCGATAATGGGAAGGATATCTTAATGCCCATGGTTTCTCTGAACATCCCGATCTTCAACAACCGTTTTGATTCGCGCTCCAAACAAAATGAATTGCGACAACGGGAACTGGAATCCCTTAAACAGGAACGGATAAACGTGCTGGAAACGGCCCTGGCCAGAGCAAAAGCCGGCAGGAATGCAGCGCGTATCCGCTACCAGACCCAGGAGAGCAACCTGAAACAGGCCAGGGACGCAACGCAAATCCTCTTGAGGAATTATGAGACTGGGACTATCGATTTCAACGATGTGCTCGAAATTCAGGAACTCCAGTTGAAGTTTCAGGAAGACCAGATCGAGGCCATCCGGGCTTATTTCGAACAGACAGCCCTGATCCAATATATTACCGAATAAGAGACTGATCAGTGTCCCATGCAATGGGACCATTTATGAAAAGAAACCCTTAAATCGATTAAATTCAAATACGTATGAAACCAAAAATTGTGAAATTTAGAGAGATGCACAGCCTGTGGGTCGTTTTGGCGGCAAGTGCCTTTTTGATGTCCTGTGGCGAACAGAAAAAAGAAGCCACGGCAGTCTCTGAGGAATCCCAGTCGGTGGAACCGGTTGCTTCCAGCCATGCGAAAACAACAGGGATTGCCTTTGACCGGGAGGACCTCGATGTTTTTTTTACTCAGTACCTGGCCCTACAGGCGTCCTTTGTGGCCTCTGAAGCGGGCAGGGTCCAGGAAATTGCCCGGGAAATGGAGGGTATTGCCCTTCAGGGTTCGCCTGAGGTCTCCAAATCCATCGCTGCCCTGGCCGAAAGTGACCATTTAGGCCAACAACGGGCCATTTTCTTCCAGCTGAACAAAGCCATGGTGCCGCTCCTGGAATCCCACCTGAGTTCGGGGGAGATCTACCAGCAGGTTTGCCCCATGGCCTTTGAGAATACCGGTGCCTTCTGGTTTTCAAACTCCGAAGAGATCCTGAACCCCTATTTTGGGGATGCCATGTTGCACTGCGGGAAGGTGGGAAAGACCTTTGGGGCCCTTTAAACAAAAATTCAAGGAGGTCTGAAAGGTTCTTTGTTCATTTGGACTAAGAACATGGGGGGATTCAACAGGTGTCCCACGA
>JAWWDW010000111.1:0-6239 GCA_033719735.1 Robiginitalea sp.
CCGCCTCTGCTACGGAAGGACCCACGGCAAGCCCCATTTGCGTATCGAAAACCGCTATATGGCCTCCGGGCCCACAACGGCAGATGAGATTGCCAACCTGATGTTCTGGGTGGGGATCATGCTCGGACGTCCCAGAGAATGGGAGAACATCCATGAGAAAATGGACTTCAGGGATGCGAAGAAAAACTTTTTCAATGCGGCCCGGTATGGAATGGCGGCCCAGTTCCACTGGGACGGGAGGATCATACCCACCAAACAACTTCTTCTCGAGTTCTTCCTCCCCATGGCATACAAAGGCCTGAGCCTTGCTCAGGTGAGCCGGGAGGATGCGGAGCACTACCTGGGCATCATTGAACGAAGGATCCATTCCCACAACGGTTCGGAATGGATGGTTCAGACCTACCGGGAATTGCGCAAGGAATTCAACGCGGCCGAAGCGCTGCGCCGACTGACGGCCTCGCTTTTTGAACGGTCCTACAAAGGATACCCGGTGGATGCCTGGAAGAACATTCACGCCAACGAGTTGCAGCACAGCAAGAAGAAGAAAAAGGTGGGGGACCTGATGGTCACCAAAATCATCACGGCCCAGGAAGAAGACAGCGCTGCCCTTGTGCTGCAGATGATGAAGTGGAACAACATCCACCACCTCCCGATATTGAACGACGCAAATGAACTGAGCGGCCTGCTGACCTGGTCGGACGTGGAGCACCACGAAGGAGACGAGGCCATCTACAAAATCAGCATCCGGGACCTGATGAAAAAAGACCTGATTACCATCGGCCCGAAGGCGTCTTTAAAAGAAGCAAAAGAAACCATGAAAAAACACAAGGTTAAAGGCCTCCCGGTCGTCGTCGGAAAAGCCCTGGTGGGTATCGTGACTACAAAAGACCTTAAGTGATATGGTGTTGACCGAAAAGGATCCCCTTACCACCCTTGAGGCAGACCGGATCATTGGCCGCATCACCTCCGAGAAACCAGGACCCACACTGGTCTTTTTTGGGGGGATTCACGGGAATGAACCCGCCGGAGTGCTGGCCCTGGAGCAGGTATTTCGAAAATTGGAAAGGGGGGAGGCAACCCTGGAATGTGGCACCCTGATCGCCATCCGGGGCAACCTTCCTGCCCTCGCGCGGAAAGAGCGCTTCCTGAAGCACGATCTGAACAGGCTCTGGGGGAAGGACCGGCTTCAGAAGACCCTTAAAAAGCCCAGGGAGGTGCGCTCTCCGGAAGAAAATGAAATGGCCGTGCTCTATGAGGGGGTTCACGAAATCCTCCAACAGCACAGTCCGCCCTTTTATTTTATCGACCTGCATACAACTTCCAGCCGGACCCTGCCGTTTATTACCATCAATGACTCGATCATCAACCGCAGGTTTTCAGAGCTGTTCCCGGTCCCTGTGATCCTGGGGATTGAGGAGTACCTGGACGGTCCGTTGCTGAGCTATATCAACGAACTGGGCTACATGGCCCTCGGTTTTGAATCCGGCCAGCACGATGATCCGCAGGCGGTCAGCAATGCGGAGGATTTTATATGGCTGGCCCTTTCCTTCTCGGGGGCTGTTTCCACCATACCCGGGCGGCAGGAACACTTCAACAGGCTGAAGAAGGCCGCTTTGGGGGACCACCACTTCTATGAAATTTTCTACCGTCACAAGCTTCCGGAAGTTCACTCCTTTCAGATGGCGGAGGGTTTTTGGAGTTTTCAGGCCCTTCCGAAGGGAACCCTGCTGGCCACGGAAGCGGGCATGCCGGTAGAAATGGAAAAGAAAGGGATCCTGTTCATGCCTTTATACCAGAAGCAGGGGGAGGAAGGGTTTTTCCTGATCCGAAGAACCCCCAGGTGGGCGTTAAAACTTTCCTCCAGGATGCGCAAATGGAGTTTTCACAGGGCCCTGAGCTGGTTCCCGGGTGTGAGCTGGGCCGACCAGGAGAAGGACCGGCTCATTGTCAACCTCCATGTGGCCCGCTTCCTGAGCAAACCGTTCTTCCACTTGCTGGGCTATCGAAGCCGGCAGCGGGACAAGTCACACCTGATCCTGAGCAACCGGGAGCACAAGGCGCGTAACAAGGATTACGAGAGCACAGGGTGGTTTATGTAAGGCCGGGTTTTATTCCGCCATCCACCCGTTGTTTTCCGGATTTACATCTGCCATAAGCTGGGAAGGGTCAATCAGGACCGCCTGGACCTGTTCTTTGGGAATGTCAATCTGCAGGACGTATTCCTCCTGGGCCCAGGTCCAGTCCGGCATCACCTTCCAGTCCACCCCGGAGTATGGGTTTTCTTTTTCCCCCCGCATCATCTGCAAGGGCAGGTAATAGACCTTCTGGGTGCCGTCTTTTAATACCACCAGAAGATCGACGGGCATGGGCATCAGTCCTATGCGTTCCAGGGTCACCTGCGTACCATTTGCACCGGCTTCTATGGATTTGACCCCGTAGTCTATGGTGTTGGTGGTTTGTGTCCAGTCCAGCAGGTACCATTCCAGCTCCATCCCGGAGACCTTTTCAGCACTTCGGATGAAATCGTTCGGGGTCGGATGCTTGAATTTGAAATCCGCATAATACCGCCTGAGGGATTCCATCAGTTTGTCCTGCCCGATCACATAGCCCAGCTGGGCCAGGAATACGGCCCCTTTGCTATAGGCTGAAATCCCGTACCCGGAATTGAAGCTGTAGCGGTCCGCATGGGTGGAGAGCGGTTGTTCCCTGCCGGAGGCAGCCAGGCTAAAGTAGCCCTGGTAGGAATTCTGGAAGGGATTTTCCGCATCCCGATCCATGATCTGGTTCATGCACAGGGCGGAAATAAACGAGGTAAAGCCTTCGTCCATCCACTCGTGTCGTGCCTCGTTGGTGGCCAGCACATGCTGGAACCAGGAGTGTGCCATCTCGTGGACCATAACCCCCACCAGGCTTCCAAAACTGCGCTCTCCGGTGATCAGGGTGCTCATGGCGTATTCCATCCCGCCATCACCCCCCTGCACCACGGAGTACTGCTCATAGGGATAGGCGCCGATGTTTTTGCTGAAAAAATCCATCGCCTCTGCGGTTTTCGGTTGGAGGTTTTTCCAGTTTTCCAGGATTTCCGGGTTGTCCTTATAGAAGAAGTGGAGTACGGGTCCGCCTTCCATTTCCAGGGTATCGTGAATATAGTCCGGGTCTGCACCCCACATAAAATCGTGGACCATGGGAGCCTTGAAATGCCAGGTGAGCATCTTGCCCCTTGGGTTTTTCACTTCGCTTCCGGGGGCTTCATACCCGTGTCCCACCTCTTGCGGGTTTTGCAGGTAACCAGTTCCCCCCACGACATACTCCTTGTCCAGGGTGAGCCTGACATCAAAATCACCCCAAACCCCGTGAAATTCCCTGGCGATATACGGGTCGGCGTGCCATCCTTCAAAGTCGTATTCAGCCATCTTTGGATACCACTGGCTCATAGAAAGGGCGACGCCCTCGCTGTTATTCCTTCCGGACCTGCGGATCTGTACAGGAACCTGACCTTCAAAACGCATGTCGAAAGTCGTTTTTCCTCCGGGAAGCAACGGGGTGTTCAAATCCACTACCAGCACGGTTCCTTCCAGTTGGTTTTTTACAGCCCTGCCGTCCTGTTTTAACCCTGTGGCCCGCAAATAGCCGACCTCATCGGGGCCTAACCCCGCAATCCGGCTTTTCCCGTCCCGGAACATGCGCCGGTCGGGGTCTTCTATACTTTGAAGACGCAGGTCCATTTCACTTCCGGGCTGGAATGCATTGAAATACATATGGTAGAACACCCGGTTGAGGGTATCCGGAGAATTGTTGGTATACACCAGCTTTTGCGTTCCGTTGTAGCGGAAGGTCTCCACGTCCATTTCGACGTCCATGGTATAGTCCACGTGTTGCTGCCAGTAACCGTGATTGCCCTGGGCTGAAAGCAAAAGGCTTCCGGAAAAAAAGAGGAATAAAAAATACTTCATCAAAGGGAGATTTTGCCATTAGCGACCTGATCCGCCAGGATCAGGGCATTGTATGCATTTGCGATTTTGCCGGAGCGGGAGGTTTCCGAAAAGGGTTTTGAAAGCTCGGAATCACCGGCCAGGATCACCGGGGTTTTCACCGGCAGGCCGGACTGCATGATGATCTTCTTCACCTGCACGGCGCTGAGTTTTGGGAACCTTGAAAGGATCAGGGCGGCAATTCCACTTACGGCCGGGGCCGCCATGGAAGTCCCCCCCTGGAAGGTGTATTCGTTATTCGGCATGGTGGAATAAATCCCGCCCCCCGGGGCAAAGATGTCCACATTGCTGGCCCCGTAGTTCGAAAACGAAGAGACCATTTCAGCGCCATAGCTGCTGTCGAGCGACCCTACGGTGAGGACATTGTCGGCAAACTCAGGCCCGGTCGCTTCCTGGTCGTTCGGGTAGTTCGGATTGGCCGGATCGTCCAAATTCAGGCCGTCATTCCCGGCAGCATGTACGATCAGCACATTATTCTTCGCGGCGTATTTGATCGCTTCATAGACCCATTCCTTATTGGGGGAATAGGATTTGCCGAAGCTTGCATTGATGATGCGCGCCCCATTGTCCACCGCATACCGAATGGCCAGGGCAACATCCTTGTCGTATTCATCCCCGTCTGGTACGGCTCTGACACTCATGATCCGGACATGGTCGGCGACCCCGTCCACGCCCAGGCCGTTTGCGCGTTCTGCGGCGATGATGCCTGCTACGTGTGTGCCGTGGGATTCATCTTCAACCCGGTTCATGGGGTCTCCGTTCCCGTAGCCCCGGCTGTTGATGTCGTAGGGATCGTCCCCAACTACTTCGCGGCCGTTGAAATCGACGTTCATGTGATAGTTTACCTGGCCGTTGAATTAATTCAGCCCGGCTTCAATCTGCTTCAGGACATCGTCAATGGAAGCCCCGAAATTGAACATCTGTGCCAGGACGCCCTTGTGTTGTTGCATGGCTACGCTCGTGCCGTTGATGGCGGCTACATCTTCTTTGGTGTAGGAATCTTTCCCCAGCTCTTTTTTAACGGCTTCATCTGCATTCTTTACCGCCTGGTAGAGTTGCTCGTAGCGCTCGAGACCCGCGCGGGCCTCCTCATACTCGGCTTCGAGCTCTTTCCGGGCTTTGGCCTGAAGGTCCGCATCCCCCAAATTCAGGCGGAGGATCCGCGCCATTTCCAGTTGCTCGTGGTAGGATTCCCCCAGGAAATTATATCCGTGAACATCGTCCACATAGCCGTTATTGTCATCGTCTTTGCCGTTTCCGGGTGTTTCGCCGGCATTGCTCCAAAGGACCCCGTCCAGGTCCTCGTGGTCCAGGTCGATGCCCGAGTCCAGGACCGCCACTACCACGTCTTCACGAACCTTTAAGTTGCCGAGGAGTTCCTCATAGGCGCGGTCCACGCTCATGCCCGGGATGGTGTCCTGCATCAGGTCGGCATGCCCCCATCGTTTCGAGGCTTCCTCGGAAAGCTCCGAAACCTTGAGGGGAACCGTGTCGATGTTTTCAATAGGGGTGCTCACCAGGGAGGTGGAGCCACAGCCGGACAGGACCAGCCCAGCAAGGGTCAGGGCGCCCAAAAGGGGGCGCTGTAAACAAGCGTAATTTTTCATTCGTCGGATTTAATTCGGTAAAAATAATACGCGGCGTCAAAAGATTCTCATAAAGAATTCAAAAGATACGACCGGGATTACTGGCAGAACCGCCCTTTTTTGGCACTGTCAAAGTGCTTCAAAGGGGAAGGCCTCCTTCAGGCGAACCCCTTTTTCCGTCTCTTGCAACGTACAGCATTCATTATGGGCGTCGTGTTCCAGGAACAGCACGAATTCCCGTTCCACGGCCGCTTTCAGGAAAGCCGCTTTCTCTTCCAGCGTCAGCAGGGGCCGGGTGTCATACCCCATCACGTAGGGGAGGGGAATATGGCCCACTGTAGGAAGGAGGTCGGCCATAAACACAAGGGTTTTTCCACGGTACCGGATGTGGGGAATCATTTGTTTGTCGGTATGCCCGTCCACGTAAAGGATTCCAAACCCCAGGGGGCTTTCCTTCTGGAAGGCTTCTGCACTTCGGGGGATGAATTTCAGCCTTCCGCTTTCTTCCATGGGCAGGATGTTCTCCCTAAGGAAAGACGCCTTTTCGCGGGCATTGGGCTCCGTGGCCCACTTCCAGTGGCCTTCATTGGTCCAGAACACCGCATTTTTGAAGGCGGACTCATAGCCTGTCCGGTCCTTGTTCCATCGGATCGCACCCCCG
>JAWWDW010000112.1:0-6229 GCA_033719735.1 Robiginitalea sp.
CGTCATGGGGGCCGCCTTCCCTCGGTTTGTATGTATATTTTACAGGGATGTTTTTGGATTGGATATGGTCGTACCACTGTGGCAGCACGTCGGTCAACAGGGCGATGGCCGTGCTTTTAGGTTGCCCGGGCGGGTGGTGTGCATCAAAAGCATGGATCTCGATCAGGGCATCGGCCCCGATCCGGAAACGGTTTTCCCCTTCCATGGGAAGGCCCAGGATCTTTTCATAAAAAGCGATGGCTTCCTCTGGGTTTTCATAATACAGGTGGGTAGTCTGTGTTGCCACCCCGAAGGAAGACACGGTGCGGTGCCCGGAATTCTTTTCCAGCAATTGGTTGATCCCCCCGGGGCCATATCCCAGCAAACGACCCAGCCTGCGCGCAAGGGCTTCCTGGGATCTCCTGTCCTCCGGAGCAGCACCCAGTTGATCTGCCTTCCATTGCAGGTACTGTCGCAGCCTGGGTGGTTTGTAGATAAGTACCACATGCTGCCCGTCCTTAACGGGTTTGGGAAACAACGCGGAGGCCGGAAAAGCATCTTCACGATAGATCTGCACCCCCCAGGATGCCGCTACTTTCTCGAAAGCGGCCCAGTGGGCATCCACTTCAGATGAATCCATCGGGTGCTGCAGGGCAATTGGTTTGGCATCGTTGGCAACCATTTCGCAGAAGACCTCAAAAGCCGGCAGGGCCTTATTTTTTCCAGGTTGGCAGGAGGAAAACAGGATGAAAATCCCGAATAAATAAAACGATCTGGTCATTTCCTGAAGATAGGGGATTCCGCCGAAACCTGCTAAAAAAGTCAGCAGTCACCCGTAGTAGCCGGCAGATTTTGGACATTAAACTGCCGGCCAATAGATAAAATCCCAAATTCCTCCCCGACAACGATCGGCGCAAAGGCCGGAGTTCCAAATTTCATGCAATGACGTTGCGGTGCAGGAGCTTATTTTGTTCTTGGGGGTTGGGGGGATTCCCCTATTATTGCCACAGGAGTTTTTGCCTTGAACCTTTTTATCCGCCGCAACCTCGGTGAAGGCAGGGAACCTTCAACTGCCAACTTTAAATCACAACCGGTACACCATGGCATTCACATTCATCCCGGCACCTACGGATGCAAATAGAATGGCGTCCCCCTCACGGAGTGCTTCCCCTTTCAGCTTTCCTTTGAGGATCAGGTCCAGTAGGGTAGGGAGGGTGGCCACGGAGGAGTTCCCAAGCCAGGAAATGGTCATAGGCATGATACCTTCGGGTACCTGGTCCTCCCCATGCAGTTCATAGAGCCGCTTCAGGATGGCATCGTCCATCTTCCCATTGGCCTGGTGAATCAGTACTTTTTTGATGTCCGACAGGGGTACCCCACTTTTTTCAAGGCAGTCTTTGAGCGCCTGGGGTACGGTTTCAAGGGCATACTGATACAATTTGCGGCCGTGCATTTTTAAAAAGAGCGCATCCTCAGAACCGTTCCCACCATGGTAGGAGGGACCCATGAAGAGCATCTGGGAATGCTCCAGGGTGTCTGAACGGGTCTTATGAGCCAGTACCCCGGCAGGCTGCGTGCAGGTTGTTGCTTCGAGGACCACAGCTCCAGCCCCATCCGCGTAGATCATGCCGTCCCGGTCGTGTGGGTCGGAGATTCGGGAAAGCACATCTGCCCCGATAACCAGGGCCCTTTTGGCGTCCCCGGACCTGAGGAAGTAATTCGCCTGGATCAGGGCTTCTAGCCAGCCCGGGCATCCGAAGATCATGTCGTATGCAACCGTTTCCGGGTTTGCAATCCCCAGTTTATGCTTCACGCGGGCTGCAAGGCTGGGGACGATATCTGAGTGTCCGCCGCATCCCGCGACATCCCCAAAATTGTGGGCCACGATGATGTAATCCAGGGTTTCTTTATCGATCCCGGCGGATTGGATGGCCGCCTCCCCCGCCCAATACGCTATGTCTGAAGTCACTATCCCGTCTTTGACATACCGCCTTTCTGCGATGGTGGTAATCTCCAGGAATTTAGCGACGATTTCACGGTTGTCTTTCTCAAGTCTTTGTCCGCTGGGGTCGTAAAACTCGTTGGTGAGAAATTCGGTATTTGGGATACGCCGCTTTGGGATGTAAGACCCTGTCCCGGTGATCATGTTGCAGGGGGTATTATTCATTGGGTTTTAGTTAGTTTCTTCAGGACATTGGTATTTATTAATCAGGATTCCCCTGAATTCCCGGATGCTTTAAAGGTACTTTCGATACTGCAAACTCCCATTGTAAACCCGGAGATTTTACTACGCCCAACGGAGTCTTTTTGAAGGCCCTAACAGAGGAACTGAAAAAAAGAAAACCTGTAAAAAGGTTTACAGGTTCCTGTCCTAAAGGCTTTTGTGCAACGAATCAGGGCATTCCCAGCCAAAGGGGGGAAGCCCATAGATTCCGGCTTCATGAAGACACCGGTTCTCAAAGTCCGATGCCCAGGCCTTGTTTTACGATCAGAGCCGGTTGATTACTGCCTGTAATTTCTCCCGAACCTCCAGGGCTACCGGTTCCAGGTCTTTGTTTTCCACAGCGCTCATGGAAGCGATCGGATCCACCGCAGCCACTTCCACCCCGCCAGTTACTTGTTGTACGATGACGTTGCAGGGAAGCATGGCCCCGATCTTGTCCTCAGCGGAAAGCGCCTGGTAGGCATGGTGTGGGCTACATGCCCCCAGGATCCGGTAGGGCCGGAAATCCACATCCAGCTTTGTTTTCATGGTAGCGCTTACGTCGATTTCGGTGAGTACCCCAAAGCCTTCTGCTTTCAGGGCTTCCGTGGCCTTTTGTATGGCCTCATCAAAGGATACATTTTCCAGTTTTTTCTCGAAGTAGTATTTCATCGGTCTTCTTGTTTATTTTCTGATCCAGAGGTACGATTTTCTTCCATTTTAATCTGTAACCCTGGTTACCCAGACGGAAGGATTCTCCTTATTCCCCGGATTTTTGAAACGAGACCCTTGCCCTGGTTTTAAGGTAACTGTCCAGATAGAGTTCCTTTCCCTTTAAAAGCACTATTTCCCGGGTTTCCGATGGTGCGACCATAAATTCCTCATAGTTCCCTTCTTTATCCTGTACCCGTACCGAGAAAGGGAAAGAGCCTATGTTTTTGACCATGGCGAGGCTGTTGCTGCCCGAAAACGGATTTTTGGCCGCGTCCTGTCCGGGTCCTTTGCCTGTTATTAACATGCTTTGGGCAGCGGGCAGGTCTATAACGGCAGATTTGGTCCCGCAGGAAACGGCAAACAACAGGAGGAGGGACGCCAGGAATGCACCTTGTTTTGAAGGGGGTGGCCCCTGGGATAGATTTCGTAGGATCATGCTTTGTGTGTTTTTAGTCCCAATAGGTGCCATCAAGGCCGAGGACAGAACCGATCCATAGGCTAAAGAGGAATCCCATCAAACTCAGCAGGTTGGCCAGGACCTGCTGGTACCCGCCCCTTTGGCGCCAGGGATCCATAAAGGTATAAAATGCCGCGCCCAGGGCAGTTGCCAGGGGAACTATCAAAAGGGGCCGTAGCATCCAGAAGTCCCCCCATTCCGGTTTTGCGCCATCTGCCATGATCAGGAAGAGGGAAATGAACAGGAAGCCTACGCCTGCTCCCAACAACATCCGGTTACCCAGATGGGGAGCCTTAATCAGCTGGCTAATGATAAAGACAGGGTTCTTCATATTCGGTCAGGGAGTTTCCTTTAAGATAGGAGATTTGCTGAAAGCGGAAAAGATTCGGACCAATTTCTTCACAATGCATCCAAACACTTCGCTCCAGAGATGCATTTACAATGGTTCGTCTCTCCAGGCAGGTATCGAAGGAAACCACAAACGGCCGGATCCTCCGCTCCCCGATCCAATCCTACAGGGTGGTCAACCGCTCCCCAAATGCTGCTACCTTATCCCAGTTGGTGTATTCCTTCACGGTTTTCGGGTCGGTGGGCCCCTTGGTCATCCACATGATCAGCCGGATCATGGTACGGTCAAAAAAGGAGTATTTGGGGTACTCGAGCATCCCGGCAAAGGTCTCCACCATATCCGGCCTCCAGGAGATCTTTTTAAAGAATTTGACCACATAGGGGTTCGTCTCCGGGCTGCTCTTCTCCGGTTTGCGGGCTACCAGGTTGACCGAAAAAAAGGCGGTCCTTTTGGATTCCAGCTCCTGCTGCCGGGTGTTGATCAATTCGATGATCTTCTTGTCGTGCACCCCGTATCGGATGCTGGCCCCTAAAATGATCCGCTGATAGGGCGACAGGTCCCCGTCAAAGTCTTCAATGTTTACCAGGTCCACGGCCTGGTCGTGTTTTTCCAGGACCTCCTGCAGTTTGCTGCAGATCTTTTGGGTGTGTCCATCCACGGTAGCGTAGATCATGGCGGTCTTATCACTCATATTAATGGGTATTTGCTGGTTGTCAATGCTGCCTTTCCTGGCGTGCCTGTTCTATATCTCTGTTCAAATTTACGGTACCACTAGTCGATTTGCGGGAGTGCTTTGATATGGGCATGAACCTGTACCCCATTGATGAGGGCCTCCTGTTCGGTTTCCAACATTTTGACCCCTTTGACATCATTCAGCATGCCGTCGGGCGAAATGGCCTTGATCCCGTAGAAGGTTCCATCACTGCCTATGGCCTTGATATGGGTGATGTTCCCGGACCTTTTCACCCCTTTAACATCCAGTCGATTCCCCTCCGGGGTAAGGGCCTTGATGTCGTAAATGGTGCCGTCTTCCCCCAGGGCTTTTACGGGGGCGTATCTATCTTCGCTCACAAGGATCTTTACAGGTGCTTTCTTTCCTTCCATTAGCGCTTTGACGTCCATCAGTTGCCGCTGTCCGGCATCCTGAATGGCTTTTATATCGAAGATGTTGCCCTCAGCGTCAAGGGCTTTCACATCCAGGGTCCGGCCTTCCGGGTGGATGGCTTTGATGTGCCAGATCCCGGTACCTGCCAGGCGCTGTGCCTGAGGAAGGGCTTTGATATGGGCGTGGACTTCAACGCCGCTAACGGTAGCCTCCAGGTCATTGCTGAACATTTTCACGCCTTTCACGTCGTTGAGCTGTCCCTCCGGTGAAATTGCCTTGATCCCGTAAAAGGTGCCTTCGTTGTTAATGGCCTTGATGTCCAGAATGTTCCCGGCCCTGCTAACGCCCTTGACGTCCAGCCGTTCCCCTTCCGGGGTCAGGGCTTTGATGTCGTAGATGGTGCCGTCATTGCCTATGGCCTTAACCGGGGCATACTCGTCCGTGCTTACCAGGATCTTGACGGGCATCCTTTCACCTCCCATAAGCGCTTTGATATCCATCAGCTGGCGCTGGTCTGCATCCTGGATGGCCTTGACATCATAAATGTTACCTGCCTTGTCCAGGGCCTTTACGTCCAGGAATCGCCCTTCAGGATGCACGGCTTTGATGTGCCAGATGATTTCCTGAGGTATCTCGGACACCTCCTGGCTTATGATCGGTTCCGGCTTTTCTTCCGGGGCTTTCTCTTTTCCGTTGCATCCCAGGGAGATGGCCAGCAAAGCTGAAACAAAAAGGACTTTTGTGGATTTGAATACAGGGTAAGGAATCGTTTTATTTTTCATAATTCATTTCGATTGGTATCGGATAATACGGTAATGGTTATTAAAAAAATAAGTGTTCGATGGCTATTTGAACTGATTAAAAGTAGGAATATTTAAGAAAGCAACAAGGTTGATTGCTTTCGGGAAATGCCCCTTTGTCTTATACAACCGCCTGCACCGATAAACACAAGCTTTTCGGATACGCCGCCTGATTTTTGACCGGAGAACCCCTTTTCTTTGATCTGATGCTGTTTAGTGTACTGACCTTCTTTCAACGATCAGGACATAATCCGTACGGGCAGTGGCGCCCATAAACTGAAATGTGGGGCGGACATGGGGGATGATGGAAATCACCTCCCCATCCACCTTATTGAGGAAAGCTTCAATGTTTTCCTGCATGTTGTCTTTCCTGACGTCAATCCGGTGTACGCGATATTTCATGATCTTTAGGTTTTTATCCGGGCAAAAGCCACCCGTCCCTTCTCACGGACAGATGGCTTTTAAACTCCTTTATTACGGGACGATGGGCTTCAATAGTCCAGGGTGATGATGCGCCCTTTGGTGAAGTTGAAAAAGGCATCTTTCTCGGCAGCCTGAACGCCCTCCATCAGGTCGGCAGGCTGAAAGCCGGCGACCTTAAGGCAGGTGGGACAGGCATACA
>JAWWDW010000113.1:0-6196 GCA_033719735.1 Robiginitalea sp.
CGGGGCTCAGGGGCTGATGGCCGGGGTCAATGCCCATTTAAAACTTAAAGGACGGGATGCATTTGTGCTTCGCAGGGATGAGGCTTATATAGGCGTGCTAATTGACGACCTGATAACCAAAGGCACGGAAGAGCCGTATCGGATGTTTACGTCAAGGGCCGAGTACCGGACCTTATTACGACAGGACACTGCGGACCTTCGGCTAACTGAGAAATCATACAAAATGGGCCTGGCTTCGGAAGAACGGCTGCGCCTTGTGGAAGAAAAGAAGCGTCAGTCGGGCGCCCTTGTAGGATTCTTTAAAAAGACCAGTTATGTGCCAAAAGAAATTAATCCAATTTTGGGGGCCTTGGGGTCAAAGGAAGTAAATCAGGGGGATAAATTGGTCAGGGTTTTTTCAAGGCCGAAAGTAAAAATGGAGCATATGCTGCAGGTCCAAAGTGTTGCAGATTATGTAAAGGAGAACAACCTGGGCGAAGAAGTTTTGGAGCAGGCAGAGATACAGGTGAAGTATGCAGGTTATATCGAGAAGGAGAAGGCAAATGCAGACAAACTCCAGCGTCTGGAGAACATACGAATACCGGATGATTTTGATTATATGAAGTTGACCTCCCTGTCCATGGAAGCAAGAGAGAAGTTAAGCGATATAAGGCCCGCCACCATCTCTCAAGCCTCCCGAATTAGCGGGGTGTCTCCCAGCGACATAAGTGTTTTGCTTGTGTTTCTTGGCAGATAGTTCCACGTGGAACATTTTTTAAGAAGGCAACGATTAGGCCGGCTTGTTTGAGAACCCGGGAAGCGCTTTAGTCTTTTCCCGCCATACACCAGCGAATGCAAGAGGCGTTTTTGACTACGAGGGATTTTCTTGTTTCCGGAAAGGAATTTAAGCTTGTCTGGAACGATAAGTACAGGTGCCTGCAAACCTTGCCCGCCCCTCAGGATCTGGAAGCCTATTACCAGACGCCCGATTATATCTCCCATTCGGACAGAGCCGAAACCCTGTTAGAAAAGATCTACCAGCGGGCAAAAAAACTAAACCTCAAACGGAAGCTTCGCATCATTGAAAAGTATCAAAAAGGAGCGGGGGTGTTGATGGATGTAGGTGCGGGAACCGGTGATTTCCTTCGATTCGCTCAAATGAACGGATGGGAGGCGTATGGGGTGGAACCGAATGACCAGGCCAGGGAGCGGGCCCACCAAAAAGGGGTTTCTGTGTATAAGAGTCTTGCCGTTCAAAGAGAACCGGCATATGATGTGGTTTCTTATTGGCATGTTTTTGAACACTTGCAAGACCTGGAAGGAAGCATAGAAGATCTCTCGGCGGCCCTGAGGCCCGGAGGCTGCCTTGTCATCGCAGTCCCGAATTACAGGTCGCTAGACGCGAGGTTCTACAAGGAGTATTGGGCGGCATATGATGTGCCCCGCCATTTATGGCATTTTTCAAAGGATTCCATAAACCATCTTTTCACCTCCAGAGGCTACACATTGGTGTCTGTAAAACCATTATGGCTGGACGCCTTCTATATTTCGTGGCTTTCAGAAACATACAGGAAGCGGAAGCTGGCTCCGGTCCTGGGATTTGTTATGGGGCTGATTTCAAACCTCTATGGATTGTTTTCCGGCGAATATTCCTCACATGTATATATCCTCAGGAAGACACAAAACCAGGCTCCCTGAGAGCATTTTGCCGCTCCGCACATCCCTTGGGTCTCTTTATGATAACGGACAGCTTAGGGGCGGCCAGAATAGCAGCCTTAAAATAAGGTTGGCTTATAGCTGTAGTCTTTATAATAGAAAAATGCTATTTCAAAAAGGGATATAGTGTCAAGAATATCGCACATCCGTATCCGGCAACCGAAAAGCTTTTCTATTTTAGCGGCTTAATTTAAAGCAACTAAGATGAAGAATTGGCTATTACCTGTGGCAGCATTGCTTATGATGAGTTGCCAACAGGAGAAAATTGGGTTTGTGGATAATGTGAAGCTGATGGATGGGTATCAGAAGAAGAAAGATGTGGAAGCGGCCTATCAAATTAGGTCGGAAGCGTTTACCAGGAAACGGGATAGCATTTCCCAGGTATTCCAGATAGAAGCCCAGGAACTGCAGACGAAATCTGAAGGAATGTCGCAAAGCAAGGCACAGGAGGCGTTCGGTCAGTTACAGCAAAAAGGCCAGATGGTGGGCCAGCAATTACAGCAGGAAGAACAGCAACTTCAGCGCATGGGCCAGTTAAAAATGGACAGTGTCATTCAGGAAGTTCGAAAAACTATTAAGGAATATGGCAAGGCCAATGGCTATAGCTTCATCCTTACCGGGGGTGAAGGCGGGAGCGTTCTTTATGGAAAAGACGCCGCGGATGTGACGGAGGCCGTTCTAAAAGTCCTAAACGAATCTTACGATAAGTAGGTACACAAATGTCTTTTGACAAAGCCCGGATCTGCAGATCCGGGCTTTTTGCTTTATTGCAGCAGATAAAGCAAAAAAACGGCCGGTATAAAATATATGGCGATGGTCCTTGCGCCATCGTAGTCTTTGGCCATCCGCTGGCCGAAGATCAGCATCAAAAGGGAAAGGCAAGAGAGGGCGGCAGCCCAGAAAGCAGGGTCGTCCCCGGCTCCCCGGAGTAGCTGTACCAGGCCATAAACACAAAGGATTCCTGCACTTAGTTCCGTAACGGTAAGGATGAAGAACAAGGCCGGGACCACACGACTTAGGGGGCTTTTTTCAAAATGCGACTTTAACCAACTCAGGTTTCCGTTCCAGTCAAACACCTTATCAAGGCCGCTCTGCACAAAGGTGATGCCCAGAAAACTGATCAGGACGATTTCGGCGGCTCTTTCTGTAAGAATCTCCATAGTTGTTCTTTATGCGGCCCTGGTATGCAGTAACCGCGTTAGCTTAATCGAAAGGTCGGTAAAGATTATGCGGGAGTTCCCATTCCGCATTACATGGTAACGCGCGTTCTCAAGCTCGGCTACCATGGGGAGCACATTGTTTTCATGCACAAAAGGGGCGAATTTTTCCAGTTTGAAATCCGGTTGCCGCATCTTTATGTATACCAATTCGGGGGCCTGATAATTCAACAACATGGCCTGTCGAATCAGGGAGATACAATACGAAAGGAACTTTTTCTGCGTTTCCCGCCCGGTTTTCGCCACCTCCTCGCTCCAGAGGATCAATTCGTGGACGGCCGATTTGTTGCCTTTGGCTTTGAAGGCGGTACGGGTCCACTGCACAAACCATTGCTCAAAAACCAAATCCTCAGAGTCCTGTAACATCAGGTCCTGGGCCCTGTTGAAATTCCCATTGGCTTCCTGGGCAATCTGCACAGCCTCTTCCCTGGAAGCCCCCTTTTCTACCAGTCCTTCCACGATTACGGTTTCGGGCAGGGGCGGAAAATGCAAAACCTGGCAACGGCTGCGAAGGGTGGGAAGGAGTTGTTCCTCGTCCTCGGCAACCATGATCAGGACGGTCCTGGCCGGCGGCTCTTCGATGAGTTTTAGCAATTTGTTGGACGCAGATGAGTTCATGCGTTCCGCCATCCAGATGATCATGATTTTATAGCCACCCTCATAGGCCTTCAGGCTCAACTTTCGGACAATATCATGGGCCTCATCCACCCCAATCTGCCCCTGCTTTTTTTCAATCCCAATAGCCCGGTACCAGTCGAACAGGTTGCCGTAGGGCTGCTCCTTTACAAACTCCCGCCATTGTTCCAGGAAGTGGTCGCTTACCGGGTGTTTTTTCACGCTGCCGGAAGAAGAAACCGGGAAGGCAAAGTGCAGGTCGGGATGGGTCAGGTGGTTGCATTTGGTGTTGCAGGCGCTATCACCCCCCTCATTCGCGCCACCGGCATTGCCGCAGAGGAGGTACTGCGCATAGGCAATTGCCATGGGAAGTGCGCCACACCCTTCCGGACCCACAAAGAGCTGGGCATGGGGAACCCGGCCCATATCTGCACTCGCGGTCAGATGCTGCTTTAGGTGTGGTAATCCCAAAATTTTAGAAAACTGCATGGTATCAAAGATAACATTTTAAGGGGTCCGCAGTGAAAATGAAATGAAAGCCGGTGGTTAAACCCAAGAATGGTTATTTTTGGGCAGGCATCAAAGATTCAACCCATGATCACTATTGACGATTTTAATTTTGAAAATAAAAAGGCCCTGATCCGCGTGGATTTCAACGTCCCTTTGAATGAGAATTTCGAAGTGACGGATTCCAACCGGATCGAGGCGGCCAAACCAACGATTATCAAAGTCCTGGAAGACGGGGGCAGTGTAGTACTGATGAGCCACCTGGGCAGGCCAAAAGGAAAGGAAAATCCGGACTTGTCGCTTTCGCATATCACCAATCAGGTTTCTGAAGTGCTCGGGGTTCAAGTAAAATTTGTCCCGGATTGTATTGGCCCCCAGGTCGCGGAGGCGGTTTCGGAATTGGAAAACGGAGAAGTACTGCTTCTGGAGAACCTTCGTTTCCATCCGGAGGAGGAATCCGGGGATACCGCATTCGCGGAAAAGCTTTCCAGGTGGGGCGACATCTACGTGAATGACGCCTTTGGGACTGCCCACAGGGCGCATGCCTCCACCACGGTTGTAGCTTCTTTTTTTCCGGACAGAAAATGTTTCGGGTATTTGCTTGCAGGGGAGATCGAGGCCATCGACAAGGTGATGCGAACCGGGGAGAAGCCGGTGACAGCGATTCTGGGAGGGGCCAAGGTTTCGAGTAAGATCACCATTATCGAGAACATACTGGACAAGATTGACCACCTGATCATCGGCGGTGGGATGACCTACACCTTTACACTTGCCCAGGGGGGGACCATAGGGGACTCTATTTGCGAACCCGATAAAACGGACCTGGCCCTGTCTATTCTCGAAAAGGCCAAAGCAAAAGGAGTGGAGGTACACCTCCCGGTAGACGTGGTGGCAGCGGACAGCTTTAGCGAAGATGCCCAGGTTGAGATCATGCCCGTAAATGCGATCGAGAAAGGGTGGCAGGGCCTGGATGCCGGCCCGCAATCCCTCGCAAAATTCAAAGAAGTCATCCTGGACTCCAGGACCATCCTTTGGAATGGCCCCGTGGGCGTTTTTGAAATGGAGCCCTTTGCCAAAGGGACCATTGAAGTAGGCAACTACGTGGCTGAGGCCACCAAAAACGGAGCCTACTCTCTGGTTGGGGGAGGGGATTCCGTGGCCGCCGTAAAGCAATTCGGATTCCAGGACAAAGTGAGTTATGTCTCCACGGGAGGGGGTGCGATGCTCGAAAGCCTTGAAGGCAAAACACTGCCGGGCATAGCGGCCATCCTTCAGTAACCTATTATTCAGGGATTTAGGGGCACTTTAAAGCGAAAAATTTCGTTCTTTACTAAAAAAGTCCGAATTTCGTCTGCCCCACGCAATTCAACCCGATGTATTTCATGAAGCCATATGCCACTGCCATATTATTGCTGTGGACCTTCCTTTGTGTGGGTCAGGCCGAAGAAAAAGCGCCCTCTGATACTGCCGGCGACAGTACGGCCATCATGGTTGCCAATCCGGTCAGGGACCTGCAGGAGGTGTCCCTAACCCCTGAAAAAAATCCCGACACCCTGATCCTGAGGGACATTCCGCTCGCCTCCCGGTATGACAGCCTATGGTTGAAGGAACTGCGGGAAGCCGGGGAAAGCTTTGCGCAGATGTACGAGGAGGTTCAGAGTGCGGCCACAGACACCCTGGAGGCTTCTGAGGAAACACTGGATACCGAAGTGTTGAAACAACGGCTGGCCCTGCTGGATGAAAAAACCCCTTTCAACATCAGCTACAACCCTTCCCTGGAGCGGGTCATCAAGCACTTCCTGACCCATAAAAGGGAGTTGATGGAACGTATGCTGGCAACCAGTGCTTCCTATTTTCCCTTATTTGAGGAAACCCTCGACAAATACGACCTCCCCCTGGAGATCAAGTACCTGTCCATTGTAGAATCCGCCCTGAATCCCAAAGCCAAATCCCGGGTGGGAGCCACCGGCCTATGGCAGTTTATGTACGGAACGGGCAGGATGTATGGCCTGGAGGTCAGTAGTTACGTGGATGAACGAAGCGACCCGGAAATGGCCACGGATGCTGCCTGCCGTTATCTGGCGAAGCTCCACGGGATTTTCGGGGACTGGGACCTGGCCCTGGCTGCCTCTAATTCAGGTCCGGGCACTGTCAACACAGCC
>JAWWDW010000114.1:0-6191 GCA_033719735.1 Robiginitalea sp.
AGCGGATGGCCGCCACGTACCCCCCGGGTCCAGAGCCAATTACGGCTACGTCATATGATTTCATAGGATAGGGTTCCTTTTGGGGATTTTTTTGTAAAACAGCTACAAAAGTACAAATGTTTTTACATCGGCCCCATGAATATCAGAAATGGGACCGGGCGCAGAAAGCCAAACTCACAATGGCAATTCCGTAGTCTGTTTTACGGTATTGATGACAAAGGCACTATGGGTACTGCCAATATGCTGTATGGCGGTAAGTTTGGCCACCATAAATTCCCGGTATTCCTGCATGTCCCTGACACAGATCTCGAGCAGGTAGTCATACTCGCCCCCCAGGTGGTAACAACTGACCACCTCCTCCAGTTGCCCGACTTCCTTCTCGAAGGAAACCACGTTGGGCTTTATATGCTGGTTGAGCTTTACCTGGCAGAACACCCGAAAATTCCGGTCTACCCCGGATGGGTCCAGCAGGGCGACGTATTTTCGGATTACCCCCTGCCGCTCGAGGCGTTTGATCCGTTCGTACACGGCAGTTGGAGACAAGCCCAGCTCCAGGGAAAGTGCTTTATGGGTCTGTTTGCTGTTTTGTTGCAGCAGCCCAAGTAGTTTTTTGTCTGTAGCATCCATCCGACAGATGATTTTTCAGGTGAAATCATTACTTCAACACAAAAATAGTTTTTAATTCTATAATTAAAGCCTGCAGGTGAATTATATTAATCATTTAAACATTCTGATTGATTTATTATTTACAACTTCTTACTTTTACAGAACAAAACAACAGAACCATGGATTACAAAGCTTCAGAAGCCCTGCAGGACCTACAGTATTTTGGCGAATTTGGAGGTGTGAACCCCTCGATTTCGGACTCTTCCACCTATACCTTCCTCAATGCCAAAACCATGTTTGACACCTTCGAGGGGAATACCGAAGGCTGTTACCTCTACAGCAGGCATTCCTCCCCTTCAAACCTCTATCTGGGTGAGGCCATGGCGGCTCTGGAAGGCACAGAAGCCGCCAATGTGACCGGCAGCGGGATGGGAGCCATTACCGCGGTAATCCTCCAATTGTGCGGCAGCGGGGACCATATCATTAGCAGCAGGACTATCTACGGGGGCACCTACGCCTTCCTGAAAAACTTCCTCAGGCGTTTTCAGATCGAAGTCAGTTTTGTGGATATTACCGATTTGGAAGCCGTCGCATCTGCCATCCGGCCCGAGACCAGGATGATCTATTGCGAATCGGTGAGCAACCCCCTGCTTGAAGTGGCAGACATACAGGCACTTTCCGGCATTGCCAAATCAAATGGATTTCCGCTGGTGGTAGACAACACCTTTACCCCCTTGAGCATTGCACCGGCGAGGCTGGGCGCAGACATCGTCATCCACAGCCTGACCAAATTCATCAACGGGACCAGCGATACAGTTGCCGGGGCCATTTGTGCGAGCAATGAATTTTGCCTGGCCCTGAAAGACGTCCACGACGGGGCGGGCATGCTCCTGGGAAGCACTCTGGACAGCCTGCGGGCTGCCTCCATCCTCAAAAACATGCGAACCCTGCACCTGCGGATAAAGAAACACAGTGAAAATGCCCTGTACCTCGCCCGTGAATTCGAAAAAGAGGGGCTGAGGGTGGTATATCCGGGGCTTCCCTCCCATCCCGGGCACCATCTGATGAAACGCCAGATGGTGGAACAGTATGGTTTCGGGGGCATCCTGACCGTGGATATGCAAACCCTGGAAAGGGCCAATGCGCTGATGGAACACATGCAACACGAAAACCTGGGCTACCTGGCGGTAAGCCTCGGCTTCTACAAAACGCTCTTCAGCGCCCCCGGGACTTCCACCTCCTCGGAAATCCCGGAGGAAGAGCAGAAAACCATGGGGCTCACAGATGGGCTGGTACGTTTTTCCATCGGCCTGGACAACGATATCGAGCGGACCTGCAATCGGATGAAAGCCTGCATGAAAAACATGGGAGTCCTCCCAGTCAAGGGGGTTCCGGCCTGATCCGCCGGACCTGTGAGGTTGCATGGGAGCATTCAAAGTCGTAATATTACCTCCCAACTAACTCCAACCCATGTCCCAATCCAGCAGGAAAAAATTCCGGCAAGACGAGCATATTGTAGAGAATATTGAACTTTCCATGCTGGAAGCCCTCATCCCGGTTATCGCCCTGATCGGGATGCTGGCCTATAATGTCTACGTTTTCGGAGACGATGCCATCAGTGGTTCCAACCAGTTTATCCTGCTCATGGGCGGGGCGGTTGCCGCCATCGTCGGTTTTTACAACAGGGTAACCTTCAAACAGATGCTCTCGGAGGTGTCTGAAAACATCAAGTCCACTACAGGGGCCCTCCTGATCCTGCTCATGGTGGGGGCCCTGGCCGGGACCTGGCTGATCAGCGGCATCATACCGGCCATGATCTACTATGGCCTCCAAATCCTGAACCCTACCATCTTCCTGGGGGCCTGCGTAGTGATTAGTGCGATTATTTCCGTGGCCACCGGCAGCAGCTGGACTACATCGGCAACCGTGGGGATTGCCCTTGTAGGGATTGGGGAGGCCCTGGGGATTTCCCTGGGAATGACGGCAGGAGCCATCCTGTCAGGGGCCTATTTCGGGGATAAGATGTCTCCCCTAAGTGATACTACGAACCTGGCCCCTGCCATGGCCGGTGGGGACCTGTTCGGCCACATCCGGTATATGACACTGACGACGATTCCAACCATCCTGATAACGCTTCTGGTCTTCATTATCATCGGATTTACAATAGACACCACCGGGAAGGCGGATACCGGGGGGATCATGGATTCCATTGAAGCCGCTTTCAACATCAACGGGTGGCTTTTCCTGGTGCCCCTGGCGGTGATCATCATGATCATCCGGAAAACCCCTCCCCTGGTGGCCCTGCTGGTCGGCACCCTTTTGGGGGGTGTCTTTGCCCTGATTTTCCAGCCCGGGGTGGTGGCCGGTATTACCGGCGCCGCGCAACTGGATTTTGAATCCGGGTACAAAGGCATCCTGAATGCCATTACCGTAAGCACCTCCATCGAAACGGACAACACCGCCCTGAATGCCCTGTTTACGGCCAAAGGGATGAACGGCATGCTCGGAACGATCTGGCTCATTGTCTGTGCCATGGTCTTTGGTGGTATCATGGATGGGATCGGAGCGCTTTCCCGCATTACAAAAGGCCTGCTGGGACTTGCCAAATCTACCTTCAGCCTGTTTGCAAGTACGGTGGGGAGTTGCCTCGCCCTGAATGTGACGGCCTCCGATCAGTATCTGGCCATTGTGGTCCCGGGAAAAATGTTTGCCAGGGCGTATGAAGACCGCGGCCTGGCCCCTGAAAACCTGAGCCGTACCCTGGAGGATTCGGGAACCGTAACTTCCGTGCTGATCCCCTGGAACACCTGCGGGGCCTACCACAGCGGCGTGCTGGGAGTACCCGTTGCCGACTATTTCTTTTTTGCCATCTTCAACTGGCTGAGTCCGATGATGACCTTGTTTTTTGCGGCCATGCGGATCAAAATAAAAAAGCTTGTCGGATAAGCATGTGGTACATGAAGTCCACTGTATTCTATATCTTAGGACAAAATCGAATAACCAATACCTTTTGATTATGGAAAAAATAAATTTTCTGAGGCTTGTGGTGGATGTGTTGATTGTATCCATTATTTTCTTCGGTTTTATCGATCACAGAATGAAGAATGCTCCCAAATACCAAAGGGCCCTTGTTATGGTGATTCTTTATGTTGCAGTAGGGTTTTTGACGCGGCTTTTCTGGGTATAACCAAAATCCTTTGACGGTCCCTGCGCAGGCGAAATAAAACATGACTCCCGAAGTGTGGGGAATACGCGTTCGGATTGCCGTATTTTTTGAGGACAGTACGCTGCCTGACTCCTGACCGGGAGCAACAAAGCAGGTTTGTGTTCTGTTTCAATGTCTAATTCACTACCTTCACAAAAAATATTCACCATGGCTACAGTGACACTCAAAGGAAGCGAAATTCATACCATTGGGTCCTTACCCGAAGTAGGTGCGATGGCACCGGACTTTAACCTTACCCGGGGGGACCTCACCCAGGCCCGACTGAATGACTACAAGGGAAAAAGACTTGTCCTGAATGTTTTTCCCAGCGTGGACACCGGAACGTGCGCCCAGTCCGTTCGGGAATTCAACAAAAAAGCGGGGGAGCTGGAAAATACCCGGGTACTTTGTGTTTCAAAGGATTTGCCTTTTGCACAATCCCGTTTCTGTGGGGCAGAAGGAATCGAGAATGTGGAAATGCTTTCCGATTTCAGGGATGGCAATTTCGGACAGGCCTATGGGTTGACCTTTTCAGATGGTCCGCTGGCCCCGCTACTCTCCAGGGCTGTTGTAGTGATCGATACCCATGGCAAGGTCTGTTATACGGAACAGGTCCCCGAAATCGTGGACGAACCAAACTATCAGGGCGCATTGGAAGCTTTGGCGAATGCCTAAGGAAACATTTCTTGAAAACCGGATCAAAGGGGTCGGCTATGCCCTTAAGGGCGCCTGGATCCTGGTGCGAACCGAAAGCAGCATCCAGATACAGGTAGCCATCGCTCTACTGGTAACCATTGCCGGCTTTTATTTCGGGATATCCCCGATAGAATGGATCCTGCAGCTCTTTGCCATTGGCCTGGTCATGGGGGTGGAAGGGGTTAATACGGCCATTGAAAAACTCTCTGACTACGTTCAACCTGAACACGATCCCCGAATTGGGAGAATCAAGGATATTTCTGCCGGGGCGGTAATGATCGTATCCCTTCTGGCCAGCATTATCGGGTTGATCATTTACCTTCCCAAGATCTTTTAGGGTGCGCCTGGCTACTCCCATAGGCGTTAAATTTGTAATTTAGCCCCATTGCTCATAGCATTCCATGGCCAAAAAGAAGCGAAAAACAACCACAGCCAAAAAGAAGAAGACCCCGATCCTATCAAAACAGAACAAGGTGATCCTGGGCAGTCTTTTGATTCTGCTGAGCCTTGCCCTGTTTTTTAGTTTTACCTCCTTCTTCTTCACCTGGCAGAACGACCAAAGCCTGCTGACTGAATTTGCCAACCGGGACCAGTCTGCGGAAAACCTCCTCAACAAGTTCGGGGCCGGTGTCAGCCATTTTTTTATGTACCGGGGCTTCGGTCTTGCCTCTTTTGTCCTACCAGTATTGCTGTGCCTATCCGGCCTCTATTTATTCCTCGGTATCCAGCCCAAAGGCCTGGCCTCCAAATGGATCTGGGGATTTGTTATTTTGATCTGGGTCTCCATCAGCCTCGGGTTCTTCGCCGCAGAACAGCCCCTGCTCGGGGGTCAGGTGGGGTATGAAATGAATGATTTCCTGCAGGACTACACGGGAAAGATCGGGGTGTTCCTGCTCCTGCTGTTTGGCCTGGTCATCATTTTTGTACGCCTCTTTGGCCTTACCCCGGACCATGTTGCAAGGGCCTTCCGGTCCGTGTCGGCACGCATACCCAAAAGGGCGGTCCCAGCAGAGGAAACTCCTGCCTACAGCACGGTAACCCTGGAAACTTCGTCCCCGGAAGAAGATCAGGAGGATGCTCCGGACCCCTACACCCACAAAAAAGACATTCCGGTCCTGGACCCTGAAGAACCCGATCCCGGGGATGAAGCCGAAGCTGCCGAAATCCGCATGGAGGTGGCCAGGGCTGCGGATGAACCGGAGGAAGCAGACTTGCTCGCTGAAAAACTGGTAGAGAACTTCGGGGAATTTGACCCGACCCTGGAGTTGGCCAACTATAAATTCCCGCACCTGGACCTTCTGGATTCCCACGGGGCCAGCGGGGGGATTACCATCAACCAGGAAGAACTGGAGGAGAACAAGAACAAGATCGTCCAGACCCTGAAGAACTACAAAATCGGGATTGCCCAGATCAAGGCAACCATCGGGCCCACGGTTACCCTGTACGAGATTGTGCCGGAAGCGGGGATCCGGATCTCCAAAATCAAAAACCTGGAGGACGACATTGCCCTTTCCCTGGCTGCCCTGGGGATCCGGATCATCGCCCCCATTCCCGGGAAGGGGACTATCGGCATCGAGGTGCCCAACAAAAACCCCACGGTGGTTTCCATGCGGTCGGTCATCGCCTCCAAAAAATTCCAGAATGCCGAAATGCAGCTGCCCATCGCTTTCGGCAAAACCATCAG
>JAWWDW010000115.1:0-6164 GCA_033719735.1 Robiginitalea sp.
ACAATGCGGAGATCAAATATTCCACAGTGCAGAACTGGTTCCCCGGCGATAAGGAAGGCCACGGGGGGGTTTACAACTTTGTGACCAAGCGGGGCCTTTGCGAGCAGAATGCCAAGATTTCCTGGACCCAGGTGGAAACAGGGTCCGCCATTACATGGAAATATCCTTCCTGCATCCTGAAAGGGGACAATTCCATCGGGGAATTCTATTCGATTGCGGTAACCAACAATCACCAACAGGCAGATACGGGGACCAAAATGGTCCACCTGGGGAAAAACACCAGGAGCACCATTATCTCCAAGGGAATTTCCGCCGGCAAGTCCCAGAATAGTTACAGGGGGCTGGTCCAGGTCAATTCCAGGGCCACCAACGCACGGAATTTCTCCCAGTGTGATTCCCTTTTGATGGGCAATGAATGCGGGGCCCACACTTTTCCCTACATAGAGGCGAAAAACCAGACCGCCCAGATAGAACACGAGGCGACCACCAGCAAAATCGGAGAAGACCAGATCTTCTACTGCAACCAGCGGGGCATCGACACGGAAAAAGCCATCGCCCTGATTGTAAACGGTTTCAGCAAGGAAGTACTCAATAAACTTCCTATGGAATTTGCCGTGGAAGCCCAAAAATTATTGGAAATCAGCCTGGAAGGGTCTGTAGGATAACGATCAGTCATGAAAGCTTTGCATACAAAAATACTGGGCCTTGTGATGCTCCTGATCGTGGTTGCATCCTGCAAACAAAGCGATAAAAAGGAGTCCTCCATGGTGGTCGAAACCAAAGAGGCCCCTTCCGAAATCCGCCTTTATACCCTGGATGGCGGAACAGTACAGGTCAACAACCTGGAGCTCTTTGCCCAGGATTCCGTTTACCGCGGCAAGTCCAGTGAGTTTGCAGATGCGTATTACGTGATCCAACACCCCAAAGGGATCCTGATGTGGGACGCCGGCCTTTCCGAGGCCCTCGTTTCCATGGAAGCGCCCTATACGTCACCGGATGGAAATTTCACAGTCTCCCGCCCGGATTCCCTGAGCAACCAGTTGAAACAAATTGGGTTGACCCCTTCCGACATCGATTACCTGGCGCTCTCCCACACCCATTTTGACCACAGCGGACACGCAGAAGCCCTGCCTGAGGCTACCTGGATCGTACAGGATTCGGAATACGACTGGGTGATGAGTAAGGAGATCCGGGAGCAGCAGCCCGATATGTACAACGCTGTGAACGACCTGAAGCAAATCCGGAAAATATCCGGGGATTTCGATGTGTTCGGGGACGGGACCGTAGTGATAAAATACCTGCCCGGCCATACCCCGGGGCACTGTGCCCTAGTCCTGGACCTTCCCGAAACAGGGCCGCTATTACTCAGCGGGGACCTGTACCACCTGTCCCTCAACAGGCTCCACAAACGCGTTCCCATTTTCAACACGGATGTAAAGCAAACCCTGGCGAGCATGGATGCCTTTGAGGCATTTGCCGAAACCACCGGCGCAAAGGTGGTCCTGCAGCACAGCAAAGAAGATTTTGAGAAGATGCCCAAGGCACCAAACTATTTAAAATAATGACTATGTTAAAGATAAAGAACCTTCACGCAGGTGTGGAAAACAAGAAAATCCTGAAAGGGATCAACCTGGAGGTAAATCCGGGAGAAGTACACGCCATCATGGGGCCAAACGGTTCCGGAAAGAGCACCCTGGCTTCGGTAATTGCCGGAAGGGAAGACTTTGAAATGACACGGGGGAAAATCCTCTTCGAAGGGGAAGACCTGGATGATATGGCTCCGGAAGAACGGGCCCATAACGGGATTTTCCTATCCTTTCAATACCCGGTGGAAATCCCCGGGGTAACGGTGACCAACTTCATCAAGACGGCCATCAATGAAACCCGAAAAGCACGGGGAGAAGAAGATATGCCTGCCAATGAGATGCTCAAGCTGATCCGCGAAAAAGCGGAGTTGCTGGAGATCGACCGGAAATTCCTTTCGCGTTCCCTCAACGAAGGGTTCTCCGGAGGGGAGAAAAAACGGAATGAGATCTTCCAAATGGCCATGCTGCAACCCAAGCTCGCCATCCTGGACGAAACCGACTCGGGCCTGGATATCGATGCCCTGCGCATTGTAGCCAACGGGGTGAACAAGCTGCGCAGCAAGGACAACGCGGTGGTGGTCATCACGCACTACCAACGCCTGCTGGAATACATTGTCCCGGATTTTGTCCATGTGATGCACGATGGAAAAATCGTCAAATCCGGCACCAAGGAACTCGCCCTGGAACTGGAAGAAAAAGGATACGACTGGGTCAAGAAAGAAGCCGTACTGTAACGGGACTCAGGACGCGATTGGCAGCATAACAAAGACAACTATGGAGTTAAAAGAAAAATTAATATCCTCTTTCATGGCCTTCGAAAACCAGGTTGACATGAACAACCCGGTTCACGAGATCCGTTCGGAAGCCCTTAAGAACTTTGAGTCCAAAGGGTTTCCGCACAGGAAGCAGGAGGCCTGGAAATACACCTCACTGGAACGCCTGCAAAAGGTAGATTTCAGCCTCTTCCCAAAAGAGGACCACAACCTGGAATACCGGGACGTGAAGAAGTATTTCCTGGACGAGATGGACACCTACAAGATCGTCTTTATCGACGGGATCTACAGTTCCTACCTCTCGGAAACCACCCATGACGGGGTTGACATCTGCCTGATGAGCGCTGCCCTGACCAAGCCGATGTACCGGCCCATTATCGAGGTCTATTTCAACAAGGCTGCCTCACGGGATGACTCCCTGACCTCCCTCAACACGGCTTTTGCCCGGGAGGGTGCCTTTATTTATATCCCCAAGAACAAAGCGCCCCGCAAGCCTGTGGAAATCCTTCATTTCTCAACGGGCAACGAGTCCGCCCTAATGCTGCAGCCCAGGAACCTGATCGTCGCTGAGGAGAACGCCGAACTCCAGGTCATTGAGCGCCACCAGAGCCTGACCGCCAATGAGACCCTCACCAACTCGGTTACGGAGATCTTTGCGGCCCGGGACGCCATTGTCGATTACTACAAGGTCCAGAATGACCGCGAATCTGCCAGCCTTATCGACAACACCTATATCGACCAAAAAGGCAACAGCCATGTAAGTGTCCATACCTTTTCCTTCGGAGGAAAACTGACGCGGAACAACCTGAACTTCTATCAGGATGGGGAGCACATCCAATCGACCCTGAAGGGGGTGACCATCCTGGGGGAGAAACAGCACGTGGATCACCATACCCTGGTACACCACCAGCAGCCCAACTGTGAAAGCCACCAGGATTACAAAGGGATTTTCGGCCAGCGGTCCACCGGGGTGTTCAATGGCAAGATCATCGTGGATAAAATTGCCCAGAAGACCAACGCCTTCCAGCAAAACAACAACCTGCTGATCAGCGATAAGGCGAGCGTAAACACCAAACCCCAGTTGGAGATTTTTGCGGATGACGTGCGCTGTTCCCACGGATGCACCATTGGACAGCTGGACAAGGATGCGCTCTTCTACCTGCAGGCCCGCGGGATCCCGAAAAAAGAGGCCTCCGCCCTGCTGATGTATGCCTTTGCGAACAACGTGCTCGAAAGCGTTCGTATCCCTGAGGTAAAACAGCGGATCAACAAGCTCATTGCCAAAAAGCTGGGTGTTCGGCTCGGGTTTGAGCTGTAATGAAACCAGCTGGCGAGGCAGCCCGGGCAGGCATTCTTTGACCGAAGTCCTTCAAGGGGGCACCACCCAAGTTCTATAATGATGAAGCCGCAATTTTGGATATTCATAGTATCGCTTGCGCTTTCTTCCTCCCTATACGGCCAGCGGTATACATGGAGTGTGGAAGCGTATTATCCCATCTCGATCGGGGAATCTTTCGGCGCATCCAACGAAGGACGGGTTGGCCTTGGGGCCAAATATCGTTTTGCCCAAACCGGAAGGATGCGATTGGGGGCATCTTTGGATGCCGCCTGGTTTGCGACCGTCTTTGTGAACGATTCAGATCCTGTTCAGGAACTCGATTACCGGGATTTTTTCCTGCAGCCCCGCATTTTCGGTGAATTACCGGTGACTTCAAACGAAAGACTCCGTTTCCTGTTCGGACTGGGCTGGACCTTTATCCATTCCAGAACAGAGACGTTTCTGGATCAGCAAGGCTATGTGGAAGGGAAGGTCAACAACAGTGGCCCAAACGTGAATGCGGGCCTGACCTGGAATCTGTCACCCCGATGGTTCCTACATTCGCAATTGGATTTCATTTATAGCAACGGCGATACCCCGGAAACCAATATCGGATTGCTGAAGCTTGGGGCCGGGTTTCGCTTTTAAAATACATTTCTGACAGCAGCATCCCTGGGTTTGCCGTGATTTAGGGAATCTTTGACAGATCATTCACCATAGCTTCGGTATCTTTGTACACCATGAAAACAGCCGCATTGGACCCCGTAATAATCCGCAAAGATTTTCCCATTTTAAGCCGCCAGGTACATGGCCAGCCCCTGGTTTATCTGGACAATGCAGCAACCTCCCAGACGCCGCGGCAGGTCATAGAGACCATCGTGGATTATTATTCCCGGTACAACGCAAACATCCACCGCGGGGTTCACACCCTGTCTCAGGAGGCCACCGGTGCCTACGAGCAGGCGCGTAGGAAGATCCAGGAGCATTTCAATGCCGCACACGCCCATGAAATCATCATGACTTCGGGAACCACGGAAGGGATCAACCTGGTAGCCCAGGGGTTTACAGGCCTCCTCCAGGCCGGGGACGAGATCTGGGTCTCTGCCATGGAGCACCACTCCAACATCGTCCCCTGGCAAATGCTCTGTGAACGAACCGGGGCCAAATTACGGGTCATCCCGATGAATGAAACCGGGGCGCTGGTCCTGGACCCCTTCAAAGAGGGCCTCTCGGAACGGACCAAACTGGTTTTCTGCAACCATGTCTCCAATGCGCTGGGAACCGTCAACCCGATTGAAGACATCATCCAAAGTGCCCATGCCGTGGGAGCTGCCGTGCTGATCGACGGGGCCCAGGCCGCCCCTCATATCCAGGCCGATATGCAGGAGCTGGACGTGGATTTTTACACGGTTTCCGCCCACAAGCTCTGCGGGCCTACCGGAGTAGGAGCCCTATACGGCAAAGAGGCCTGGCTAAAAAAGCTCCCCCCCTACCAGGGAGGTGGGGAAATGATCGCCGAAGTGACCTTCGAGAAAACGACCTATGCCGATCTGCCCCATAAATTTGAAGCCGGCACCCCGAATATTTGCGGGGGAATTGCCTTTGGGGCCGCCCTGGATTACCTAAACGACCTCGGGATGGACCGCATCGCAGCCTATGAATCCGAATTGCTGGAATACGCTACCGAAGCACTCCTGAAGGTGGAGGGGCTGAAGATCTATGGCCAGGCATCCGAGAAGACATCGGTTATTTCCTTTAACCTGGAGGGGATCCACCCTTACGACGTGGGCACCCTGCTGGACAAGATGGGGATTGCCGTGCGTACCGGGCACCATTGCGCCCAGCCCGTGATGGATTTTTACCAGATCCCGGGAACCATCCGGGCGAGTTTTAGCTTTTACAACACCTTCGACGAAGTCGACCGGCTCGTGCAAGGGGTGCAAAAAGCCAAAGCCATGCTTTCATGAGCATGAAACACTCCCTTCCATCCTCCTGATTTAAGTTTCCTCAGAGCACTTTCCACCGAAGAAGGCTCCTTTATCAAAAAAGGCAGCCGGGATTCCATTTGTCGAAAAGAAACCAATAATTTCTTAATGCTTTGTTAAAAAAATTTATCTTAGGCGAAGATTCATCTAAAAAACCAACACAAACCATGAAAAAAATTCTTTTAACCTGTGCCGTCCTCGGACTCCTTACGGTATCCTGCGAAAGCGAAGTCGATGGCGAGCTCAGCCAGCCCCAGGAAATCCAGGTAGACATGTCCGATTTTTATGTCTATACGGATGACTATAACGCCGAAACCGCCAAGGGTGGGAACGGGGAGCATTGTGCCACCATGGGACACCTGAACGAGCAACTGCGCGCCAACCCCATGCTGGAGCAGCAGATGTACACTATTGAAAAACGGGCCCGCCAGTTCATCGCCTCCAAAAAACCAGACGGTACTCCCGGCGGAGGAAATGGCGGAGGCGGAAACGACGGAGGCGG
>JAWWDW010000116.1:0-6140 GCA_033719735.1 Robiginitalea sp.
CAGGATGCGGAGCACAACGAATACTTCCCGGGCGGGCGCACCAATCATTACTGGTTTGACCTGAACCGGGACTGGCTGCTTGCCATCAATCCGGAAAGCAGGGGCAAACTGAACTGGTACCACCAGTGGTACCCCAATGTGGTGACGGATTTTCACGAAATGGGAACCCAAAGCACGTACTTCTTCGAACCCATGAAGGCAAACGGATCCCTGAATCCCATAATGCCCAAAGAAAATTACGAGGACCTCAACGAGCTCTTTGGGGCCTATTTTGCCAAATCCCTGGATAGTATTGGATCCCTCTACTTCACCAAAGAAGTCTTTGATGGGACCTATCCCGGCTATGGCTCCTCCTACCCGGACCTTCAGGGCGGGCTCGGCCTGCTTTTTGAACAGGCCAGTTCCAGGGGGCATGCGCAGAAAACCGCCTATGGCGAAATAACCTTCCCCTTTACAATCCGCAACCAGCTCGTTTCAAGCCTGACCACCGTTAAGGCAGCCGTAGATAATAAATCCACCCTGCGCCGCTATCAGAAGGACTTCTTCAATACCGCTCTGAGAAATGCAGCAGCTTCCCGCACCCGCGCCTACCGCGTTGAGGAAAAACACGATAAAAACCGGCTTAAGGCTTTTATAGACAAGTTATTGATCCACCGGATTAAAGTCTACGAAGACGGGGATGACGCCATCCTGATCCCCACCAACCAGCCCCAGTACCGCATGGTACAAACCTTCTTTGAAACGTATGAAAGGTACCGGGACAGTGTCTTTTACGACGCCTCTGCCTGGTCTGTGGCCCATTTTTACAATATGAACTACCAGCCGGTCCGCAGGTCTGCCACGGGAACCGAAATCACCAGCACGGAAGGACTGTATCCGGTCGCTCCGGTCCAGGCTTCAGACTACGCCTATGTCATCGACTGGAACGACTACAATGCCCCGGCCCTGCTGTATCGGCTGCAATCCAAAGGGCTGGTTTTAGCCAGTGCTTTCAAGCCCTTTACCACCCAGGTAGAAGGGGCTGAAAAAGCCTTCTCCTACGGAACGCTCGTACTCCCGGTTTCCCTTCAGAAGAAATCCCCACAGGAGGTTTTCGAAATCCTCTCTGAGGCTCAGGAGGAGTTGCAGGTCCCCGCCTATGCCGTGCAAACCGGGTATCACCTGAAAGGCATCGATCTGGGAAGTCGGTACATCCAGCCCCTGGAACAGCCTGAGGCTGCCATGCTCATCGGGGAGGGGGTGCGTTCCTACGAGGCCGGGGAGGTGTGGCACCTGCTCGACACCCGGGTGCATATGCCTATCACCAAGATCCCCCTGAGAGACTTTGGCGGGACGGACCTGTCCAAATACAACACCCTGGTCCTGGTCAGCGGGCGCTACAACCTGGATGAAAAACAACGGGAGCGCATTAAGAACTGGGTATCTGAAGGCAATACGCTGGTGACCATAGCAGGGGGTGCCCGCTACGCCATTTCCCAAAAATGGGTGCAGGAGGCCCTTGTCGACCAGGTGAAGGATTCTGCTAAAACCGTGGAACGCAAACCCTATGTGGACGCCCCGGAAAATATCGGAAAGGAACAGGTAGGCGGGGTCATCCTGAAGGCTGAACTCGACCTGACCAATCCCCTGGCCTTTGGGTACCAACGGGAGGCGATTCCGGTGTACAAGAACAACGAGGTCTGGTTACGTCCCAGCAAAAATGCCTATTCCACAGTGGCCGAATATGCCAGGGACGCCCATATTGACGGTTTCCTCAGTGAAAAGAACCGGGAGGAATTCCTGGGCAAATCCGCCTCCCTCCTGGTCAGCCCGCTTGGTCGGGGCCGGGTGGTACTGTTCGCAGACAACCCCAATTTCAGGGGATCCTGGTACGGCACCAACCGGTTATTTCTAAACGCCCTGTTTTTAGGGGAACACATTCGAGTACCTGAATAAATCCCAAATCTCAAATTCCAAATTCCAAAGCTGCCTGCAGTTCGTCAGGCACCAAAAATTAAAAAATGTACAGATTCCTCAATACCCTTTGCCTGGTCCTGCTCATAACAGGTACCGCCCATAGTCAAAATGACCTTTCGGAAGGGCCCTATGACCAACTCATCATCCGTGGGGCTACCCTGATCAATGGAAACGGGGCCCCGCCACAGGGGCCCGTGGATATCGTTATCGAGGGAAACCGGATTACCAGGGTGGTGGTAGTCGGATATCCCGGTGTGGTAATCGACCCTGAGGACCGGCCAAAACTCAAGCCGGGGGGACGTGAGCTGGAGGCCGAAGGGAAGTACGTGCTGCCGGGATTTGTAGATATGCACGGCCACATTGGCGGTACCGCCCAGGGAGCAGAACCCGATTACGTCTTCAAACTGTGGATGGCCCATGGCATCACCTCGGTACGGGAACCCAGTGGTCGGGGGGTAGATTTTTCCATGGACCTAAAACGCAGGAGTGAAGAGAACAGCATCATAGCCCCCAGGATCTTTGTCTATACCGGATTCGGGCAGGGCAGTGAGGAGCCGATCAGTTCCCCGGAGCAGGCGCGGGAATGGGTACGCCAGAATGCCAAAAAGGGTGCTGATGGTATTAAGTTCTTCGGGGCTCCCCCGGAGATCATGAGTGCTGCCCTGGATGAAAACAAAAAGCTCGGACTGCGTTCGGCCTGCCACCACGCCCAGCTGGATGTTGCCCGCTGGAACGTTTTGCACTCTGCAAGGGCGGGGCTAACCAGTATGGAACACTGGTACGGCCTGCCGGAAGCGTTGTTCGAAGACCGCACTGTACAGGATTATCCGCTGGATTACAACTACCAAAACGAACAAAACCGGTTTGAAGAGGCGGGGAAACTCTGGAAACAGGCAGCTCCCCCGTATTCCGACCACTGGAACGCCGTGATGGAAGAATTGCTTTCCCTCGATTTCACAATCGATCCGACTTTTAACATCTATGAGGCCAGCCGCGATCTGCACCGGGCTAGGAGGGCGGAATGGCACGAGACCTATACGCTGCCATCCCTCTGGCGGTTCTACGCCCCCAGCAAGGTTTCCCACGGTTCTTACTGGCATTACTGGGGCACGGAACAGGAGGTTGCGTGGAAGGAAAACTACCGCCTTTGGATGACCTTTGTCAACGAGTATAAGAACCGGGGCGGCCGGGTAACTGTGGGGTCAGATTCCGGGTTTATCTACCAGCTCTATGGATTTGCCTACGTGCGGGAAATGGAGTTGCTGCGCGAGGCCGGGTTCCACCCCCTGGAAATCATACGTTCCGCAACGTTGAACGGGGCGGCGGCCCTTGGATTTGATTCCGAAATTGGCACCGTGGCCCCCGGAAAGCTCGCAGACCTTGTGGTGGTGGAGGAAAATCCGCTGGAAAACCTAAAGGTGCTTTATGGAACGGGCGCCATCAAGCTCACTCCTGAAAATGAAGTGGTCCGGGTCGGCGGGGTGCAGTACACCATCAAAGACGGGATCGTCTATAACGCCAAAGCCCTGCTGGAAGATGTTAAGAAACAGGTGGAAGCCGCCAAAAGGGCGGAAGGTTTTCAGATCAGGCAGCCGGGAATGAAGGAGTGACTTATGCTCCCGAATGAAGCGGTAACCCATGCATTCCTCAAGGGGTTGGTTCAGGGTTGCTGTTGTCGTCAATCAGGGAGGTCTGTTTTGTGGCGGTGAGCCCGGGGGCACCCCCCTCCCCCCACCCATAAAAGCTACCCCAGTTCCCTGCAGGATGCCATCACCCCACCGGGCGATCCATCCCCATCCCAAACCCAACCCGACCGCGCCAGCCCTTCCGATTCGGTCACGGGGATGCTCTAGCACAACGAATGTTTCGGGATTTGGACGGATCCATCTTACAGACCACCCCTGAAAATCCCTATCTTCATGCGACAGATCAATCCTGTTCCAGTTTCCAATGTTGCGAATCATAAGAGTGCTCCTACTCAGCATCTGTACTTTTGCTTCCCCCGGGATGCACGGACAAGAACTTCCTGTTGAGGAAGTACTGTTCAATTGCATACGTGCCGCCTATCCGGATGATGGAAAATCCCTGGACAGCCTGATGGTCAGCTTTGAGTCCGAATTGATTTCAGAAGGCCTTCTGGAAAGCAATGGGCCGGACTACCGCGGGCTGCTGCAGCGGATTGCCTCAGGGCAGGACCTTGTGCGACCCGTGGAAACCTATTTTGGCCCCCGCCTCAGGAATTTGGTACGGGATAGCCTTGCTTATTCCGAATGTTATGAGGTACTGATAACCCCTCTTCGGGCACCGGAAGATTCCACCCTAATACAGTTTGAAAATTTCAGGGAAGTGCTGCTGCACGAACCCATCTCCCCTGCCTTGGAGGCGGCTGCGTACCTGGACATCCTCTCTGAGCGGGACCTCAGCCTGCCCTATTACCGGTTATTCACCTATGAGTTGATCGACCGGAAGGCCTATGAAACCGAATTTGCCCCGCCCCCCTTTGCATCCCTGGAAGAATTGGGGCGCTTGGATACCACAGGGGCCAATGTGTTTCGCGTCTACATGAACGAAGAGGATCAGCTGGTTATTTCGGACCAGTTGGTACCCCCGGAACAACTGACAGACCTGGTTTCCAGGCATGCCCGTACGTTCGAGCAGAGCGCCCTGTACATCGTGGAGGTGGAGACCGATGTCAAGTACGGACAGTTCATCACCCTGAAGGACCGGATTGCATTGGCGGTGACCCAGGTCCGGGATAGGTACGCCAGATTGTTGCTGGGTAAAACCCTGACGGAACTCACTCCCGAGGAACGGGCAGCTGTTTTTGGAAAGTACCCCATTCGGATCGTCTCCCCCTGAAGCATTGGTTGGGTTTCAAACCCCTTCCTTCCGCAGGACTTCCAGGGGCGGGCTGTTCAATACGGCCCGGCTGTTTAACAGCCCGATGACAAGCACGGTAAGGCTTATCAGCGGAAAGACGACCAGGAACGGGATCCAGGAAGGCACAAAGTTCAGTTCAAAAATCCCATAGGCCAGCAGCTCGGTCCCCAGCAGGGCGAATACCACTCCCATCAGGCTGCCAATCCCTCCGAGGAACAAATACTCCAGGGCGGTTATCCGAAGGATTTGGCCGCTTTTGGCCCCGAGGGTCCTGAGGAGGACGCTTTCCCGGATTCGCTGGAATTTACTGGTGCGAACTGCGCCCAGCAATACAATAAAGCCTGTGAGGATGCTAAAGAACGCCATAAACCGGATCACCCAGGACAATTTATCCAGGATGTCCCCGACCACGCTCAGCAACTGGCGGATGTCCAGGACCGATATATTCGGATATGCGCGGACGAGTTCCTGCTGGAAACGCGCAGAGGTATCTTCGTCCGGGGCGTAGGTGGTCAGGACATGGAACCGGGGCGCCTGCTCCAGCACTCCTTTGGGAAATACCACTGAAAAATTCAGTTGGAGCCGGCCCCAGTCCACTTCACGAATACTGGAAACCTCCGTCTCCATAAGGACTCCCTGTACATTGAAAACAATCCGGTCCCCGACCGACACTTCAGCATCCCGGGCCACATTGTCTGAGAGGGAAATCGGCACCGGGCCTGCTCCAGCCTCGAAACGGGGGACCCAGCTGCCTTCCAGCAACCGCTCTGACGGAATCAGGGAATCGCGGTAGGTAACCCGGAACTCGTGGTTGAGGATCCACCCATTGATGGTCGAGGTGGTATCCTTTCGGATATCATCCACCTTGCGGCCCGCAATCTGGTCCATGCGCATGGTTACGATGGGGATGTTCTCAAGCACCGGAAGCCCCCTGGGGCGGATCATCTCCTCCACGGCAACCTCCTGTTCCGCCTGTACATCCAGCAGGATCAGGTTGGCCGAAGGGGTCGCATCGTCCAGCTTTGCCCTGGCCAGGAGCATGTCCTGGGTGAAATACAGGGTACTGATCAAAAACGTCCCGATCCCTATGGCGAGGATGAGCACCAGGGTTTGGTTGTTTGGCCGGAAGAGGTTCAGCAGGCTCTGACGGGCTTCAAACCCCCAGGAATGAGGGAAATAGGCCCGGATCAACCACATGAGCCCCCAGGCAATACCCGTCAGCAATAGAAATGTCAGCGCAATACCGCCCACGAACCAAAGGGCCCGGAGGGGTTGTCCGAGCAATTGGGCGGCCACCACCCAAA
>JAWWDW010000117.1:0-6133 GCA_033719735.1 Robiginitalea sp.
ACCGGATTGTTGAAGACATACTTCAGCGGACCCCAGGTGAGCTTGATGTTCGCGTGGTTCAGGTGGCCGATGGCAATGGCTGCAAAATGGACGATGTAGGCCTGTTCCGGTTCAAATCCGCCCAGGATCATCACGCCGAAAACCTTCAGGGGTTTGTAGAGGACGTTTTCCATCCAGTGGTACCGCAGGTGGGCTGCAAAACCCATCTCCTTCACGCTGTGGTGAACCTTGTGGAAGTTCCAGAGCACCGGGTATTTATGCAGCAGCACATGGGTGAACCACTGCACAAAATCCAGGACGATGAAAAAGACCAGCAGCTGAAGCCACATGGGCCAGCCACTCCAGTCTATGATGGCCAGGCTTTGGGCGCTGATTCCAATGTCGGAAAAGAAGACCTCCAAAACCTTGTATACCCCGCTGATGACGATGGCAAAGATGAAAAAGTTGAAAAACATGTAGAAGGCATCCAGCCAGAAGTCCTGGCGAAAGATGGACTGGTTTTTCCGCCACGGGAAGGCGATTTCCAGCAACCAGACCACCAGGGAGATTGCGATCAACCCCCAGAAGTAATTCGTGTACCACGGGACTTCGAAAATGATGGACTTCCAGGTCCAATCCACGGTCCCCATAAAGGCATTTCCAAAAGCATCTAAGTATTTTTCCATAGCTAGTTTAAAATTGATGTAACACTATCTTTCTCGATCGGAGCGCCTGCAAAGGTACTCCATTCCAGCCAGGATCCATCATAGTTGTGGACCTGGTTATAACCCAGCAACTGGGTCAAAACAAAACTCGTATGCGCCGACCGCACCCCGGAATGACAATAGGCGATGATGGGTTGGTCCGGGTTGTCCGGGATCCGGCGGTATTTCTTTCTCAAATCTTCCACAGACCTGAAGGTCATGTCTTTGTGGTAGTGGATGGCCTCGGCCCAGTCGATGTTTATGCTTCCCGGGATCCTGCCGGCCGCCTGTGCCCCTTCCTTTTGTCTTTTCCCGCTGTATTCATCCGCGCTCCGGGTATCGATCAGCACCCACGCCGGATCTTCCAAAAGCGCGAGGACACGGTCCTTTTCGATCCTGAGAGCGGGCCTTCCGGGGCCTTCAAACCTGAAGGTTTTCTGTGGAGAGGGGGTATAGCCGGTTTCGAGGGGGCCCTTTTGGCTTTCCCAATGCTGGAGCCCGCCATTTAGCAATCGCGTTTTGTCAAAGCCGTAGACCTGCAGGACCCACCAGAGCCGGGCGGCGTCCACGCCCCCCCGGTCATCGTAGATCACCAAGGTGTCTTCGCTGGTGATCCCCAGCCCTGAAAGAAGGGATTCCATAGCCTCCCTGGATGCGATCAGGCCGCGTACCGGAGCATCCCGGTCTTCGATATCTGTCCGCCACATGGGGATGGCGCCGGGGATATGCCCCTGGTTAAAATCCTCCCGCTTCCTGAAATCGATGATCTTGATATGCTCTTTCCCTGTGAGGTCCATCAGCTCCGAGGGTTCTGCCAGGGCATGGGGATTGTAGTATCCGGATGCCATCAGCACGGGAGCCTCCTCCACAACGGGCGGGGTTGCTTCTTTGTCCCTGCAGGAGGTCAGCAGGAAGAAAAACACCAGAATACTACTCTTCCAGTACATACCAGTCGATATTTGTAAGGTTTTGGCGCCGGCCCTTCTTCTCCGGGGCGTAATAGGTAGCCAGGTATTTTACAATGATGTCCTCATTTTTTCCGAGGTCCCAAAGGTTCTGGGTTTCCTGCATCCATTTGATGGTAGCCCTCCAGCTGTCTTCATCCATTCGGTTCTGGGTGACCAGCTTGGCAGAATGGCAGTTGGTACAGTTGTTCACCACCGTCATCAATCCTTCTCCCTCCACAAATCCGGTCCGGAGGTGTATCCCGTTTTCGATCTTGTCAAAATCATCTTCTTCGGGGACCCCTACCACCGCGGCCACTTCCGGGGCCGGGCGGAAGGCCGAGAAGGTCGGGTCGATCATCATGTATACCAGAAAGCCACCCACGACCATGAACATGGCAAAGATGATCCCCATCATCCTGGAGATGGCCCTGGCGCTATTTTCAAATTTTTCGTTGGGCTCCATCAGACAACCTTTACGGCAATTCGGTGACAGGCATTGTTGAGATAGCCTTTGGGGTTCCAGCCAGGAAGCACCATGGGTTGTGCGTTGCCACGGCTATCAATGGCCCGGGCCCAGAGTTCGTAATACCCCTCTTTGGGAAAGGATGTTTCCCCTGAGAAGTGTTGCCAGGCCAGTCGGTTGGCCGGGGCTTCCAGGGTGCATTCTTTCCAGGTACTTCCAAAGTCGATGGAGTATTCCATTTTTACCACCTCCAGCTCTCCCGCCCAGGCATGGCCGCGGAAAGAGATGCTTTTCCCGAGGGAAATGGTCGCCCCGGTTTTCGGGTAGGTGATCAGGGATTTGACGGGCATGGATTCAATGATGCACATGTCTTCGTCAGCCACCTTGGTTCCCGGAGCAACGGGGTTGCAGGGCACGCGGTAGGAGGTCCCGGTCATTTTGGCCCCGTCATGTACCCGGTCCCGGACGCTGATCCCGGTCAGCCATTTTCCGGAGACGGAAGCAGGCCACCCGCCGGCGACCAGCCGTAAGGGGTGTCCGTGCGCCAGGGGGATGTCCTTTCCATTCATCTGGAAGGCGACCAGGGTTTCGTCCTGCATGGCTTTTTCAATGGGCATGCCCCGGGAGATGGGTTCTTTGTTCGGGTCCCCGCTCAGGTGGGTATCCGCAGCGTGGTAGCCGATGTAAACCGCATCGGATTTGATGCCCACATCATCGAGCAGGTCCCTCAGGCGGACGCCCGTCCATTCGGCAGCAGAAACAGCCCCGACGCTCCACTGGTTCCCTTTGGCCGGGGGGTTGAACTCGCTGCGGCCATTCCCGCCGCATTCCAGGGTCAGCTGGTAGGTGTGCTGTGCAAAGCGGGATTTCAATTCCGAAAGGCTGTAGGTTTTTTCAGCCCGAACCGATTCCCCTTTGAAGGTAAGGGTCCAGGTGGCCGGGTCCACACCCTCCGGGATTCTTCCGTTGTTTCGTATGAACATGGCCCGGTTGGGGGTCACCCGGTCGTCCAGCAGGTGCGCGAGGGATTCGATGTTCCAGGGCTTGTCGTTAAGGACGATCATTTCAGGATCCTTGTCGAACATCTTAAACGGATCCGGGTCCTGTAACCCGAGGGGGATATACCCTTTTGGCATGGCATTGCCAAATACAATTTCCGCCCCGAGCAGGGCGCTGAGGGCTGTCAACCCTGAATTTTGTACAAATTTCCTGCGGTTCATTTGAGTACACTTATGAAGGATCGATAAACATAGTGCATTTTCAAAAAATGATCTGTAACAAAGGTTACAATGCGGGTGTGTTGCCGTTTTCCGTTTCAACCCCCCAAATAAATCATCAGGCATAAAAATTTTCCAGAATCCCCATAAATTCTGGGAAATTCCTAATAATTGTAACTTAGGTTACAATTTAAAGGAAGGGAAACCCCTACCTTTAATTTTTGTTTTAAACAACCTGTACTTATGGAATCACATTATGAAATTCTTGTAATTGGTGGAGGGACAGGAGGCATTATGGTGGCCTCCAGACTCCTGAAAGAAGATAAAAGCCTCAAAGTCGGCATCATAGAACCGGCAGATACGCATTACTACCAACCGGCCTGGACGCTGGTAGGGGCGGGAACCTATGACTACGACAAAACGGCACGCCCCATGAGCTCGGTAATGCCGAAAAAGGCCACCTGGATCAAGGACAAGGCAACCGGCTTCAAGCCGGAGGATAATACGGTACAAACCGCTTCCAGCGGGGACATTACCTACGACTACCTGGTGGTGGCCCCCGGGATTGCCTATAACTGGAGCCTGGTACCCGGCCTCGGAGAGGCAATGGACAAAGGGGTGGTCTGTAGCAATTATACAGACCCGGTACATACCTGGAAGGTGTTGAAGGACTTCAAAGGCGGTACGGCTTTGTTTACCCAGCCCGCCACCCCCATCAAATGCGGGGGCGCCCCCCAAAAGATCATGTACCTCGCAGAAAGCCACTTCCGCAAGGCAGGGGTCCGGGACAAGACCACCGTGGTCTTCGCCACCCCAGGGACTACGATTTTCGGGGTACCCGAGGTTAAAAAGACCCTTCTGGAGATCGTCGACAAGAAAGACATCAACCTGAGGTTCGGGTATAAACTTGAAAAGGTGGACGGGCCGAACCAAATAGCCTGGTACTCTTTTATGGACCACGAGGACGAATACAACCACAAGGATATCAAGACCGAGAAAGATGGAAACCTTACCGGCGTCCATTTTGACATGCTGCATACGGCACCCCCTTCTGAGGCGCCCAAATTCATTCAGGAGTCCCCCCTGGCCAATGAGGCCGGGTGGCTCGAGATCGATCAATATACCATGCAGCACAAAAGGTATGCGAATGTTTTCGGACTGGGAGATGTTGCCGGGATCCCGGCGGCCAAAACCGGGGCGGCCATCCGCAAACAAGTGCCAGTGGTGATCCAGAATATCAAAATGCTCAAGTCAAAGAACATCCTGGGGAGCAAGACGTATAACGGATACTCTTCCTGTCCTATCGTCACGGATTACGGGAAAATGGTGCTGGCGGAGTTTGATTACGACAACAACTTCACGCCGGACCCGACGCTTCAAATGATGCTGATCGGGGATTCCTCCAAGGAGCACTGGAGGCTCTGGATGCTGAAGAAATACGGCTTGCCCTATCTGTACTGGAACAAGATGATGAAAGGCCAGGACGTATAAAAAGAGCAGATGCGGGCCCTGTCCGCCACATCGCATCCAAATTATGGATTCACACCTAATCTAAATATAGTTTTATGGACTGGATATCACAACCCTGGCCCTGGTATGTCTCCGGGGCTGCAATCGCATTATCAATGCTGTTGCTCTTACTGGTTGGCAAGAACTTTGGAATGTCTTCCAACCTCCGGACCTTCTGCACGATCTGCGGGGCCGGAAAAACCACGGAATTTTTCAATTTTGACTGGAAAGCCCAGCGATGGAACCTGGTGGTGGTGCTCGGAGCGATCATAGGCGGGTATATTGCCGCCCATTATTTGACCCCGGACCCTGCTGTGGCCATCAACCCGGATACGGTGGCAGAACTGAAGAGCCTGGGCTTCGAAAGTGCCGGGACGGAATACCTGCCGGATGAACTCTATGGAGGCGCCGTCTGGTCTGACCCGCGATCCTTGTTGCTGCTGTTGTTGGGAGGCCTTTTTGTCGGTTTCGGTGCCCGCTATGCAGGGGGGTGTACCTCCGGGCATGCCATTTCCGGACTCAGTAACCTGCAGTGGCCGTCCCTGGTAGCCGTGATCGGCTTTTTCGCCGGCGGTATGGTCATGATCTATTTGTTGTTCCCCTTAATATTTGGATGATGCGAAGTATAAGCTATTTATTGATTGGAATCTTTTTCGGGATTACCATGTTTAAATCGGAAGCCGCGAGCTGGTTCCGGATCTATGAAATGTTCAAGTTTGACGCCTTTCATATGTACGGGATCATCGGTACGGCCGTAATCTTGGGCGTCATCATTGTGGCGGCCATCAAGCGGTTCAAGGTAAAATCGGTTTACGGGGAACCCATTGAATTTACCCCCAAGGATAAAAGCATCCCGCGCTATCTGATTGGCGGGTTTATCTTCGGCCTGGGCTGGGCCCTGGCCGGAGCCTGCCCCGGACCCATGTTTACCCTGACCGGAGCCGGATACCTCCCCGTACTGATCGTAATCCTGGGAGCCGTGATAGGAACCTGGCTTTACGGCTTGATGAGGGATAAACTCCCCCATTGAGGGGTTAGCGCACCAACAGGAGGATGGCTCCAAAAGCCGTAAGCAGCAGGATCAGTTTGCGGTAGGAGCCTTCCCGGATCCGCTTTACAATGCGGACCCCGAGAAAAAGGCCCAGGACCAGCCCGGGAAGCAGCCACAGGTCGGTGAGTAGCACACCAGTGTCAATGGTTTTCCACAGGAAGATGTGCAGGGGGAGTTTTACCCAGTTGGTGATCAGGAACAACCAGGCAGCAGTGCCGATGAACTGGTTCTTCGGCAGCCGCATGGCCAGGAAGTAGAGGTTC
>JAWWDW010000118.1:0-6073 GCA_033719735.1 Robiginitalea sp.
GAACAGGCTTCCCTGGACATTGAAGGGGTCTGCCCGGGGATGACGGCCTCCCTTACGGACAATGCCCGTCTGAAGGCATCCGGCCTTCAGGCAGATACGGTTACCGCCCTTCTCAATACTTCCGCCAATGCGACGGTTTATGCAATCTCGGACCTGGCTTATGAAGGCAGGGGGAGCTCCCGCCTTTTCGTCTACGGGCAACCCACCATACGCATCCTTGGCCTCTTCGACAGTGCCGAATTGCACGAGGTGCCGGAATAGCAATGCTCCCTGACAGGGGAGGTTTTCCCTTTAATGGATCGTCGGGCCTGCAGCGATGATCTCCGCATTCACCCCCGCTTCGAACTGTCTGAAATTTTCCCTGAAAAGGGCGATTAATTTCTCTTTGGTAGCCTCGTAGGCCTTTTGGTCATCCCAGGTGTTTTTTGGCTTCAGTACGGCTTCCGGAACCCCGGGGCAGGTATCCGGGACCATGAATCCAAAATTCGGGTCCTTTTCAAAGTTGGCATTCTCAAAATCCCCGTTGTGGATGGCGTCCACCATGGCACGGGTGTATTTCAACTTGATGCGGGAACCCACACCATAGGCGCCCCCGGTCCAGCCCGTATTGATCAGCCAGGCGGTTACCTGGTGTTTTTTCATTTTTTCTGCAAGCAATTCCGCATACTTGTTCGGGTGCCACATCATAAAGGCTGCTCCGAAGCAGGCACTGAAGGTGGCTTCGGGTTCGGTGACCCCCATTTCGGTTCCGGCCACCTTGGCCGTATACCCGGAAATAAAATGGTAGCTCGCCTGTTCCGGAGTGAGTTTGCTTACCGGGGGGAGTACCCCGAAGGCATCACAGGTCAGGAAAATGATGTTTTTCGGATGCCCTGCCACACACGGAATCTGTACATTGTCGATATGGTGGATGGGGTACGAGGCCCGGGTATTCTGGGTGATGGTGGTATCCGTATAATCCACCTCCCGGGTCTCTTTGTCGTAGACCACGTTTTCCAGCACGGTACCAAAACGAATGGCGTTGAAGATATCGGGCTCGCTTTCCGCAGAGAGGTTGATGGCTTTTGCATAACAGCCCCCTTCGATATTGAAGGATCCTTCATCTGTCCAGCAGTGTTCGTCATCCCCGATCAGCTTTCGCTTTGGGTCTGCACTCAGGGTGGTCTTTCCGGTCCCCGAGAGTCCGAAAAGGTAGGTGACATCCCCTGCGTTACCCACATTGGCGGAACAGTGCATGGGAAGGACCCCTTCCAGTGGCATCAGGTAATTCATGACCGAGAAAATCCCCTTTTTCATTTCCCCCGCGTACTGGGTGCCCAGGATCACAATTTCCTTCCGCTCCAGGTTTACATCCACGGAGGTTTTGGAAGTCATCTGGGAAGTGTAGGAGTTCGCAGGGAATCCCCCGGCATTCATGATCACGTAGTCGGGTGTGCCGAAATCGGCCAACTCTTCAGCTGTCGGCATAATAAGCATGTTCTGCATGAAAAGGGCGTGGTAGGCACGGGTGCAGATGATGCGGACTTTGATGCGGTATTTCGGGTCCCAGCCGGCAAAGGCATCCACCACAAAAAGGCGTTCGCAGATATTCAGGTAGTCGATGGCGCGTTCCCTGTTCACAAAATAGGTGTGCTCATCCAACCCGATATTCACATCCCCCCAGTCGATATTGTTTTCGGATTCCGGATGTTTTACGATCCGCTTGTCCTTTGGGCTTCGGCCGGTTTTTTCACCTGAGTAGACCAGCAGGGCCCCTACATTGGAAATAGCAGTGCCTGCCTCCTTTCGGAGCCCGATCTCGTAGAGGGTCGGTACACTGGTGTTGCGGTGAATGTTCTTTACGTGAATGCCGTATTGGGTGAGATCGATTGTAGCCATAGGAGCGCGTTTTTAGTGATAAATAGGTGCAAACCACCCAGAGAATTGCGTAGTTATGCCCTACAAAGAAGGCGAAGATTCATGGAGAAAAATATGACAAATGTCAAAAATCCCCAAAGAAATCCCGGGTTCTCTCCATCTTTATTGCCGGGCAGTTTTCCTATCTTTGTTTCTGATGAACGAACACCTCGATCCAACTTCAGAACACCTCTCTCCCGAAGAACTCGACATCGAAAGGGCGCTGCGTCCCATATCGTTCGATGATTTCACGGGTCAGGAGAAGGTACTTGAAAACCTGAAGGTTTTCGTGGAGGCTGCCAACCTCCGACAGGAAGCCCTGGACCATACCCTGCTGCACGGCCCCCCGGGGTTGGGAAAAACCACCCTGGCCCATATCCTGGCCAATGAACTCGGGGTGGGGTTAAAAGTATCTTCCGGCCCCGTTCTGGACAAGCCGGGGGATCTGGCCGGGCTGCTCACCAATTTGGAAGAACGGGATGTGCTTTTTATCGATGAGATCCACCGGCTGAGCCCCGTGGTGGAGGAATACCTGTACTCGGCCATGGAGGATTTCAAAATCGATATCATGATCGAAACCGGGCCGAATGCCCGTTCCGTTCAGATTCACCTGAACCCGTTTACGCTGGTGGGGGCCACTACCCGCTCGGGCCTGCTGACCGCCCCCATGCGGGCACGTTTTGGCATTTCCAGCCGCCTGGAATACTACAACACGGAACTCCTGTCGACCATTGTGGAACGATCGGCAGACATCCTGAAAGTCCCTATCACCCACGAAGCGGCCATTGAAATTGCCGGCCGAAGCAGGGGCACGCCCAGAATCTGCAATGCCCTGCTCAGGCGGATCCGGGATTTCGCCCAGATCAAAGGGAATGGGAAGATCGACCTGGAGATCTCCCGATACGGACTCAAAGCGCTCAATGTAGACACCTACGGCCTGGATGAAATGGACAACAAGATCCTGGCCACCATTATTGACAAATTCAAAGGGGGTCCGGTAGGGATCAGTACCCTTGCAACGGCCGTTTCAGAGAATGCGGAAACCATTGAAGAAGTATACGAACCCTTCCTGATCCAGCAGGGGTTCATCATGCGTACCCCCCGGGGGCGGGAGGTGACCGAGCTGGCATACCGCCACCTGGGCAGACTCAAAGGAGGGACGCAACCCGGACTTTTTTCAGACTCCTGAGAACCTATGCCCGCCAATCCCAAAACCCAAGGCGCTTCGGACGATGGAACAGGTCAATCCAGCGGAATAAGGCTGGAGCACATTCACCAGGTATCCCCCTGGACCGTGCTTCGAAATCGCAGGCGCATCCTTAAAAACCCCCTGCCCTTCCACCATGAAAAATTCGAGGCATATGGGGATACCTTCAAAATTAAGATTACCCCGAAAACCCGTGTGGTCTTTACCAGGGACCCGGTGATCGTAAGGCACGTGCTACAGAAGAACCACCGGAATTATGCCAAATCCGAATTGCAGACCCGGGATGTTGCCAAATACATCGGGCAGGGTATCCTGACCAGTGAGGGGGAATTCTGGCGGATGCACCGAAAAATGATACAACCTGCTTTTCACAAGGAACGGTTGCAGGGACTCCTGGGGCTGATGTACCAGGCAATAAGGACTGAACTGTCCCGAATTCCCGAGGGCGAGCAACTCGATATGTTTCCCTGGATGAGCGACCTGGCATTCCAGGTGGTGGCCCAATCCCTGTTTAGTGCGGGTGATCTCAGAAAGGACATGAACCGGCTTCAGGAAATCACAGAGACCAACCAGCAAATGCTCATCCGGGAAATGCGACAGCCATACCTTAAATGGTGGTTTCAGGCATCCGGGCAGATCCGCCGTCACCTCCATCTTGCGGCCGATGCCAGGGGGTTGCTGGACCGCCTGATCGAGATCCGGGTAAAATCCGGCAGGCCCGAGGGGGATTTGCTGGACATGCTTTTGGAGGCCCGGTATGAGGATGGGGGGGCTATGTCACGGCGGCAATTGATAGACGAGGTCCTGATCCTCTTTACGGCCGGACATGAAACCACGGCCAATGCCCTCAGTTTTACACTTTTTCTGCTCGCCCGCCATCCCGATATCCAGAAAAAGGCCTTTGAATCACTCCAGGACCTCGACTTCGATAAGGGAGGGGTGGAGGAATTGCTGCAGGGGCTTGGGTATGTACAGCAGTGTGTGGAAGAGGCCATGCGCCTGTATCCGCCCGTTTATGTCATCGACCGGGTCTCTCTGGCAGCAGAGGAACTTCAGGGCCATACCTATCCGGCCGGCACCACCTGGCTGCTGAGCCTTTTTGAGCTCCACCGGCACCCCGACCTTTGGGAAGCCCCTGAATCGTTTCGTCCCTCGAGATTCCACCCGGACAGAAAAAAGGAGCATACCCGTTTTTATTTTCCGTTTGGCGCGGGACCGCGCATGTGTATCGGCAACAATTTCGCGATGTATGAAATGCTCCTGGCGGTGGGCTGGCTGGTAAAAAGATATAGAATCCATACCTCCATGGAACAGCTGGAACTCAACCCGCTGATCTCCCTGAAACCCGGCCAGGTTTTTCTGAGGTTGGAGGCGCGCTGATCTCCGCGGGCCCATCCCTGGGTTGGCTCGTTTCCGAGTCTTATTTCACCCATAAAAAGGACAGCAGAGCGCTTTTTAGGGTACCGAAACCTGGCGGTCCGGCAAAAAATGACGTATCTTCTCGGGGAGAATCAACCAACCACTGAAATCATGAAAAATCTAGGAAGCTGGATCCTGGCCATCACTGCCGTCGGATTTTTGAGCTGTAAGGAAGAAAAACCGATAGAAGTCCCTGTCGAAACCGCCTTGTCCCAGGAAGCGCTGGTTGCCAGGGGAGCATACCTGGTGACCGTAATCGGTTGCGCCGACTGCCATACCCCGAAAAAAATGACTGAACAAGGACCGGTATTCGATATGGACCGGTACATGATGGGCTTCGATAGTTCACAACCCCTGCCAGAAGTCCCGGAGAATGTACCCATCGGTCCGTGGGTACTGTTCAAAGGGGACCTCACGGCCGCCGTAGGGCCCTGGGGAACCTCTTTTGCCGGTAACCTGACCCCACACGAAACGGGCATTGGCAACTGGACACTGGAACAGTTCAGCAAGGCGATCAGGGAGGGAAAATTCAAAGGACTGGAAAACGGCAGGCCCATGATGCCGCCCATGCCGGTGGAAGGATATAAACAAATGACAGATGCCGACCTGGAAGCTATTTTTTCCTTTTTGAAATCCATAAAACCCATTGACAACGTGGTGCCCGCATACCGTCCTCCTACGCCCTGAACTTGGACAGCAGGTGAATAGAACGTACCTTAGGTCAATGGACCGAAGCGGTTATTCCAAACGTATCAAAGCCGAGGCCAAACGCCTTGGCTTCCTTTCCTGTGGCATCTCCCAGGCGAGATTTCTCAAAGAGGAAGCCCCCCGCCTGGAGGCCTGGTTAAAACAAGGCATGCACGGGGAGATGGCCTATATGGAGAACCACTTTGACAAGCGCCTGGACCCCCGCAAACTGGTCCCTGACGCCAAATCCGTGATTTCCCTCCTCTACAATTACTACCCTTCCGAAGAACAACGGGGGGACTCCTATAAAGTCTCGAAGTACGCCTATGGGGAGGATTACCACCAGGTGATCAAGGGAAAGCTCAGGCAGTTGCTGGAGTACATTCAGGAGGAAATCGGCCAGGTCCACGGGCGGGCCTTTGTGGATTCCGCCCCGGTGCTGGATAAGGCCTGGGCAGCCCGATCCGGGTTGGGCTGGATTGGAAAGAACGCCAACCTGCTCAGCAGGCAGGTGGGCTCATTCTTTTTTATTGCTGAACTTATTGTGGACCTGGACCTGGATACCGACCCTCCGACCACGGACCATTGCGGGAGTTGCACGGCCTGTCTCGATGCCTGCCCGACCCAGGCGATCGTAAGGCCCTACGTGGTGGATGGGAGCAGGTGCATTTCCTATTTCACCATTGAGCTTAAGGACGAGATCCCTAAAAGTTTCCAGGGATCCTTTGATGACTGGATCTTTGGCTGTGATGTCTGCCAGGATGTGTGTCCCTGGAACCGGTTTTCCAAACCGCACAGCGAACCCCGGTTCGACCCAGCATCGGAATTGCTGGAGTTCGACAAGCGTCAGTGGGAGGAACTGAC
>JAWWDW010000119.1:0-6064 GCA_033719735.1 Robiginitalea sp.
GGAGCTGTTTTTAACAATGGGGCGGTCTTTAAAAGAGGCCGTATCTTTGCCAGCCGGTTACAGCTTGGATTCCTGGCCGTTTTTTTCGGGTTCCAGTTGCTTTTTCCCTGGCGGTATCTCCTGTATCCCGGGGAACTGTTCTGGACAGAGGAAGGGTATCGTTTTTCCTGGCGGGTCATGCTGATGGAGAAAGCGGGATACGCCCAGTTCAAGGTGGTGGACGGGCAGAGCGGTCGCTGGTTTTATGTGGACAACGCAGATTTTCTGACCCCGTTCCAGGAGAAGCAGATGAGCTTTCAGCCCGATTTTATACTGGAATACGCCCATTTTTTAAAGGACCATTTTGAAGCCCAGGGCCATCGGGATGTAGCCGTGTATGTGGAAAGCTTTGTGGCCCTTAACGGGAGGCCCAGCCGGCCTTATATCGATCCCGGGGTAGACCTCGCCTCAGAGCGGGAATCCCTGAAGCATAAAACCTGGATTTTACCATTTGATGATGAGATTAAAGGGATTTAGTTTTTTGTTCTTCTTTTGGGTTGGCCTGGTGGGATACGCCCAGGTAACCCTTTCGGGAAGGGTCACAGACGTAGAAGGGCAGCCGATCGCCGCGGCAGAGGCCTACCTGAAAGAGCCCGGCATTCAGACAGAAGCAGGGCCCGATGGGCGTTTTCGCTTTGAGGCGTTACGGCCGGGAACCTACACCCTGGTGGTATTCGCTTTTGAATACCAGGTATATGAAGCCCCTGTAGAGGTCCGGGCAGACCGGGATTTGAAAGTGGTCCTCCAACCGCTGGGCATGGAGCTTTCCGAGGTGGTGCTGAGCCAGCAGCGGGAACAGCGCTTTGCCCTTCAGAAGCTCAAGAAAGTGGAAGGGACCGCCATATTTGCCGGCAAGAAAAGCGAGGTGATCCTGTTGGATAACCTCACGGGGAACCTGGCAGCGAACAACCCGCGACAGGTATACAACCAGGTGGTTGGCCTGAATATCTTCGATTACGGGGATGCAGGTTTACAGCTGAATATCGGGGGGCGGGGCCTGGACCCGAACCGGACGGCCAATTTCAACGTCCGCCAGAACGGCTATGACATCAGCGCAGACGCCCTCGGGTACCCGGAGAGTTATTATACCCCCCCGGCCGAAGCCCTGGAGGAGATCCAGGTGGTACGGGGGGCTGCCTCCCTGCAGTATGGCCCGCAGTTCGGGGGGCTGGTGAATTTCATCTTTAAAAAACCAAACCCGGAAAAGAAAATCGAATGGGTTTCCCGTCAGACCCTGGGGTCTTTTGATTTTTTCAGTAGCTTCAACAGCCTTTCAGGGACCCTTGGGAAATTCAGCTATTATACGTACTTCAACTACAAGGAGGGAAATGGTTTCCGGCCGAATTCCGATTATTCCAGCCGCAATTTCTTTGCCCACCTCGGCTACCAGATTACTGATAAAACCAAAATTACTTTCGAGGGGACCCTGCTGAACTACCTGGCACAACAGCCCGGGGGGCTTACAGACGCCCAGTTTGAGGAAGATCCCACCTTCAGCAACCGTGCCCGGAACTGGTTCCAGGTAGACTGGCGGTTGCTCAGTGTGCGTTTGGACCACCGGTTTTCCCCAAGTACGGATTTCAGCCTGTACGTTGCCGCCCTGGATGCCAACCGAAGCGCCCTCGGTTTTCGGACCAACCGGGTTTCCCAACCGGATGACCCGGAGGAACCCAGGGAACTCCTGGTGGATGATTTTCAGAACATTTCTGCGGAAGCACGCCTTTTGAACCGCTACCAGATTGGGGACCGGGATGCGGTCCTGCTGATCGGATCCAAATACTACCAGACCAACAACCAGCAACAACAGGGGCCCGGCACGGCCGCTGCCGACCCTGACTTTACCTTTGCCACCGAACAATACCCCAACTACGAGCGGCAGTCCCAGTTTGATTTCCCCAACCTGAATGTGGCCCTGTTCGGGGAGAATATCTTCAATATCAATGACCGCCTGACGCTGACCCCCGGGTTTCGTTTCGAATACATCAGGACAGAAAGTGAAGGGAGTTATCGCAACATTGTCCTGGACCTGGCGGGCAACCCCTTGCTCAACGAAGAGATTGAAGACAACCGGGTCTTTGAGCGAAATTTTTTCCTTTTCGGCCTTGGAAGCACCTACCAGCTGGGAGCTGCGGAATTGTATGCCAACCTGTCCCAGAATTACCGGTCGGTGACCTTCAACGACATCCGGGTGGTGAACCCCTCCTTTCAGATCGACCCAAACATCACGGACGAGAACGGTTTTACAGCCGACCTCGGGATCCGCGGCCGCCTGAAGGACTTCCTGTCCTATGACCTGAGTGCTTTCGGCCTGTACTACGACGATAGGTTGGGGGAGATCCTCAAAAACGAGACGCGGATCAACGCGGAGGGGGAAGAGGTGGAAACCGGACGGGTGGTGCGTTTTCGCGGGAATATCGGAACGGCCATCATCTATGGCCTGGAAGGCTTTGGTGAGCTGGATGTGGCCCGCCTGCTGTTCCCGGGTAATGAGCGCATGCGTTTGAATTATTTCCTGAACCTGGCCCTGACAAATTCTGAATACATCCGCTCCGAGCAAAACAATGTGGAGGGGAACAAGGTTGAGTTTATCCCGGAAGTCAATTTGAAGACCGGCTTGAGGTTTGGGTATGGGAACCTGCTGGGCAGCCTGCAGTATACCTACCTCTCCGAACAATTTACGGATGCGACCAACGCCCCGCGGGATCCCGAAGACAACCAGCGCGGGATTGAAGGTGCCATCCCTGCCTATGACATCATGGACCTGTCCCTTTCCTACAGTTTTGGAAAATTCCGGCTGGAGGCGGGAATCAACAACCTGCTGAACAATTCCTATTTCACGCGAAGGGCCACCGGATATCCTGGACCGGGGATCATCCCGGCCGAACCGCGTACGTTCTATACCACCTTGCAGTTTAAATTATAACCGATTTGAATCGCCAATCGGGTCCGGGAAGTTACTGTTTTGCATAGACTTCGGCCTGCAGGCCCGGAAGGGTTTCCCCAATGATATTGGTCAGGGTGTTGTCGGCAGGATCAAAGGTAAACTGGGTAATCGTCCCGGTACCGTCGGCCAGTCGGACCAGGCTGCCCTGAATATCCCAGTTTCCCCCGGCCGTGCGGGTTTGGTCCGAACAGAAGAATTTGAAGAGTCCCCCGGTAATCGTGGTAATGATCACGTCATTCCCGCTGTAGGACCATGTATTGTCTGCGCCAAGGGTGATCCGTGCAGAGATACAGGGCAATTCCTCCAGGATGTTGGTAGTGGTCGTGCCATCGTCATCGATGTCCTGGGCAGGGGAGATGGTGAGCTCGTTCAGGTTCCAGGTGCCCACCACCAGATCGAAATTGGGGTTGGGCGCGGGCCCGCCGTCATCATCGGAGCAGGAAAATACTACCAGGGAAAGTACTAGGATCAGGAATTTTTTCATAGGTAAGAGGGACTTAAAGGCCCAAAGCCTCATTCCAGCCTAAGATAGGGATTTTCGATTTGGAGAACAACAGGAACTGACTGGCCTGTTTTGTCCACCCTGTACCGGTATGGGATCCAGGCAAGCAATGCCATGGAAATGCTCCTGCCTTTCTGGATTTACCCGATGGGTCTCCGGGGACGCCTTTGTTCAATGACCGGATTGAAAGTACCTGTGGCTGTTCAAAAATAACGCAGTTTTAACGCCGCGATCCTTGACGTGCTTCCGGATTTTTGAGTACTTCGTACCATGACGGTATTCGTAGACATGGATGAGGTGATGGCGGACACCTATGGGGCGCACATCAGGCGGTACAATGAACGCCATGGGGCCAGCCTTACCAGGACCCAGTGCATGGGCGGGGAGGTCTGGCAGCAGGTGCCCGAACACCGGGACCGTATTTGGCAGCACTATTTTGAACCCGGCTTTTTCCGGGAGCTCGAACCGATTGCCCACAGCCAGGATGTCATGAGGGAGCTCGTCGATAGATACCAGGTCTACGTTGCCTCCGCTGCCATGCAGTTCCCCAACTCCCTGATCGAAAAACACCAGTGGCTGGACGAGCATTTTCCCTTTATCCACTGGCGCAACCGCATCCTCCTGGGAGACAAGCATGTGCTGAGGGGGGATGTGCTGGTCGACGACCGCAGCCACAACCTGGAAACCTTTGAGGGACGGAGCATCCTATTTACCTCCCCCCATAACATCCATACCACCGGATTCGAGCGGGCAGAGGACTGGATGGATGTGGCGGGGAAATTGCTTTGAGGGGATTTGTTTCGGGATTAGTCCGGGACCCCCACCCACCCACAATCAAAATAGCACTTAACCCCGCAATATCCTTGCAGGTATTCAAATATCCCGCACCTGTCCCGGAAGAAAAGGGCGCTTCCCCTGCTTTGATGCTACAGGTCCTATGGGAAGCAATTTTGTAACAGAACAAGGTTTGAATCGTCCTACGAATAGCACCAACCCATACGCCAGCTATTATGAAAACGCTTCTTCGATTCCTGCTTTTATTTGCGCTTTGGATGAACCCTTTGGCAGGTTTTGGCCAGGATCAGACCCTTACCGGGGAACTCCCCAATTGGCTTTTGAACCGGGAGCGTGTAAAAGCTGGGGTACTATCCGTGCCGGAGAACCACGACAATCCCAATAGCAGGAAAATCCGGATCGCCTATGCCGTGCTGGAAAGACGAAACAAGGAGTCCAATGCCTATCCGATCATCCTTTTTTCGGGTGGGCCCGGGGACAGTACCCTGGTACAGGGGATGGTGGACTTTCTCCTGGAGCACCCCTTCCTCGAGGACCGGGATTTCATCCTTTTTGACCAAAGGGGGATCGGATATTCTTCCGGACTGCCAGACATGTCCATGGATACCTTCCTGGTGATGGCTGCCGATGCGGACCCTTCCAGGGAACGAATGCTCATGGATAGCGTTCTGAGTAAATACAAGAAGCTGTCTGCTGAGCATAATACCGATCCGCAATTCTACAATACGCTTCAGAATGCCAGGGATGTCGGCATGTTGTTGAAACACCTTGGCTATGCGAAGTACAATCTGTATGGAGGTTCCTATGGCACCCGACTGGGCAGGGTGGTACAGGATTATTACCCGCAGTTTGTTCATGCGTCCATTCTGGACTCACCTTCACCCCTTACCGGGGATTTCCTGATCAACCGCCTGGAGAGTTATAACCTGGCCCTGGAACGGATCTTTGAATACTGTGACGCCACCCCGGAGTGCCGTCAGAATTATCCGGACCTGCAGGGGCAATACTTTAAAGCCATTGACCGGCTTGGGAAAGATCCCATTAAAACCAGGGTCAATGACTCCATCGATTTTGTGATCAACGCCCAGGACGGTATTTACCTGCTGCGAAGGTTATTGTACATGGGGAATGCACGGGAAGCGGCCCCGGAAATGATCCAGGCCTTTCAGGCAGGGTCCGGGGAAATTATCCAGAAGGTACTGGGCTTTGAATGGCAGATTACAGGTGCGGTCAATATGAGCATGCTCCTGAGCGTGGAACGCTTTGAGAATTTCAACCCTGCCAATACCGAAGCCGTTATTGAGGACCACTACAGGAAGTACCCCCTGATCCCTGTAACCCTGGGGTATTTTGATGCCATCTATCAGGCCGGGCATGACTGGCACCCGGCCAGCATGCCTGTCAATGAGCGGAAGTTCGGAACCTCAGACACTCCCACGCTGATTTTCGTCAACCGGTACGACCCTGTGACCCCGCCCAGGAACGGGCGCCTTTTCATGAAGGACCTCTCCCGGGGGCATTTGCTGATCCTGGACGAGGGGGGGCACGGACAGGGGAATCAGCAGTGCAAGGAACAGGTCATGATGGATTTTATGACCCGTCCGGATACCCTGCCGGATGTTTCCTGTCTGAATCTTTACCAGGAGTAGCTGGTCGGTCTTGATTGGTGAGGGGATCGCAGAGGGGAATCAGATAAAAGGTAGGGAGGGCCCCCACCCACCCGGTATCAAGATACACCCACATCCTGAAAATATCTTTCAGCAGGTTTTGTCCGGGCCATTCCA
>JAWWDW010000120.1:0-6055 GCA_033719735.1 Robiginitalea sp.
GGGCATCCGGTGCTCGATGAGGTATATCATCACTTTAGAAAGCAGCTTGATTATTTCCCCGTCCTGGAAGGCAATGAAATCAACAGCTATTACGCTGCGCTGACCGAATCTGTAGATGTTCAGGGCTTTGGGACCGACGAGAGGCATTATGGATGCTTCCTCTTTTTCAAGGAAGGAGGCCTGTACGCATGGGCAGCCGAGCCTCACTCTGAGGAACAAATAAGCATCCTGAAGAAATTTTCAAGGGTGGTAGAGATCACCTACCGACGCTACAATGACCTCGTAGAATCTGAAGCCCGTGAAAAGGAGGCTGTCAAACAGGCCTCCCTTGACCGGGTGCGTGCCGAGATTTCCTCCATGCGGACCGCTTCGGACCTCGGGCGGATTACGCCATTGATCTGGAATGAGCTGACCACCCTGGGGGTTCCGTTTTTCCGCTGCGGGGTCTTTATCGTAAATGAAAAAGAGAAGAAAATCCATTCGTACCTCTCAAACCCCAAGGGGGAATCCCTGGCCGTATGGGAGGTTGGGTTCGGTCGTATTCCCGTTTTTGACGAAATGGTAAAAAGCTGGCAGCAGCAGGAGGTGTTCCTCACGGAATGGGATCGTCAGGGATTCATTGATTTTTCCAAAGTGCTTCGGGAACACGGCCTTATTGACGATCAGGATCGCTATCAGTCTGGCAAAGATGCCCCGGAGCACCTGGTACTCCACATGATGCCCTTTGCCCAGGGGATGCTCTATGTGGGCAGCCAGGCGCATCTGGAGGCCGGTCAGATGGAACTGGTGCAATCCCTTGCCAATGCCTTTTCGGTAGCCTATGCGCGTTACGAAGATTTCGTGCAGTTGGAGAAAACCCTGGCAGACCTAAAAGCCACCCAGGCACAGCTCATCCAATCCGAGAAGATGGCATCCCTGGGGGAACTTACGGCTGGCATCGCCCATGAGATCAAAAACCCACTAAACTTTGTAAACAACTTCTCAGAGGTGAGCCGGGAACTGCTGGAGGAACTTATGGAGGAAATGGAAAACGGGGATCTGGAAGAGGTCCGGACACTGGCCGGGGACGTGATTCAGAACCTGGAAAAAATCGTGCACCACGGCCAGCGGGCCGACAGCATCGTGAAAGGGATGCTGCAACACAGCCGGAGCAGCGACGGGCAAAAAGAGCCCACCGATGTCAACGAACTGGCCGATGAGTACCTGCGCCTCGCCTATCATGGCCTGCGAGCCAAGGATAAAAGCTTCAATGCAAGCATGGAAACCGACTTTGACGATTCGGTAGGCCAAATCGATTTAATCCCGCAGGACATCGGTCGGGTACTCCTGAATTTGGTTACCAATGCGTTTTATGCGGTAAATGAGCGTAAGACCTCAGCTGCGGAGGGCTATAAACCCACCGTTTGGTTACAAACCAAAAGTACCGCTGAGGGAGTTGAAATTTCTGTAAGGGACAATGGGGGAGGCATCCCGGATACGATTGTGGAGAAGATCTTCCAGCCCTTCTTTACCACCAAGCCGACCGGGCAGGGGACCGGGCTGGGCCTGAGTCTTAGCTACGACATTGTGAAAGCACACGGGGGCGAGATCACAGTGGCATCCGAGGAAGGCAAGGGAACGGTATTTAACCTCAATCTTCCAGCATCATGAAGCAGGATAATCCGCATATAGCCCAGGAAATCCGTGCAATCTACCAGCGCATGGTTGGAGTTATGCTTGACTTTGACAATGCAGAAGACCTGGAAAAGACCATACATCCTGATTTTATTGGGTACGGCACAGCTGAACACGAGTTTTTAAAGACCCGCGAAGACGTCAAGAAAATGGCCCGAATGCAGAAGGAGCAGCTTGAGGGCCAGGAGTTCCGGTATGAGCGCAAGCTGATCGCGGAAAAAATATTTGCCAACGGGACAAGCTGCCTGATTGTGGAGGAATTCAACCTTTTTTTTCCCGGTAACGACCACCATCTGCTCCTTCGGCTTTCAAGCCTTCTCGAACGAATTGACGGGGCCTGGCTGGTAACTCATGTGCACGGCTCTACCCCGGATTCCAACATTGCGGAGGACGAGGCCTTCCCCGAGCAGGGGCTTCGCAAGAAGAATGAAGCCCTGGAAGCTAAGATCCGTCAGCGCACGAGGGAACTGGAAATCGAGGCGGCCCTGGAGCGCGTTAGATCCCGAACCATGGGGATGCAGCAAAGTGATGAGCTACCTGAGGTGATCGCCGTCTTATTTGAACAACTGGTGACCGTGGGGATTGATTCCTGGATGTGTGTGCTGGCTTTAAAAAATAGCCAAACCGGAGGACTTGATTTGTTGATGTCCACACAGCTGGCCAACATAATGCCTAAACGATATCGGGTCCCACCACTTGATCATCGTATTTTCCATGAGTTTATGAGTGGCTGGGATGAGGGATTGACTTTCAAGGTCATCGAATATGAAGGAGCCGAAAAAAGGGAATATGATGAGCTGTTGCTCAGTCAGGAAGACTTTGCAAACGAATCTTCAAATCTGAAGGAGATAACAAGGGCCTCAGATCGGGTATGTGCCTCTGTATACTACATGAAATATGGAATGATTCAGGCCATCGGGGACAGGAGATTGCCCGAAGAGAAAAATAAAATCCTCATACGCTTTGCCAGGGCCTTCGAGCAGACCTATACGCGGTTTATCGATTTGAAAAAAGCAGAAGCCCAGGCCCGGGAAGGTGAAATAGAGATAGCCCTGGAGCGGGTCCGTTCCCGGTCGATGGCCATGCAAAACAGCGAGGAGTTAAAATCGGTTATCCGGGTTATATTCGACCAGTTGGCAGGCCTGAAGATAAATGCGGAACACGCAGGGATCGTAGTGGATTATTCGCCAGGACGGGACTGGAATTTCTGGATTGCTGAGACTCAGGAAATCCCCTCAAAAATTACGATTCCTTACCTGGGTTCCCTTTGGGACAGGCAGTATACCGAGGCAAAAGAAAAGGGCGTAGATTTCTTCACCACTGAATTGAACTTTGAACAGAAAAACACCTTCTATGAGGGGCTCCTGGAGCATATTCCGGGCCTTACAGAGGAAACCCGGGAGTTTTACCTCACCTGTCCAGGGCTGGCCATATCCACCGTTGTTAAGGAAGATGTCGGCCTCTACATAGAAAACTTTTCAGGAGTACCCTATTCTGAAGAGGAGAACAGCGTTCTCAAGCGCTTTGGAACGGTCTTTCAACAAACCTACACCCGTTTTCTCGATTTGAAGAAGGCAGAGGCACAGGCGCGGGAATCACAGATAGAGCTCGGGCTGGAGCGCGTGCGCGCCAGGGCTATGGCCATGCAGGCGTCTGAAGAGCTTTCAGACCTGGTAATTACGGTATTCAGGGAATTGAGCAACCTGGACATGGTGCTTACCCGTTGTCTTATTTGGATATTCGATCCACAGGACGATTCCAGCATGGCCTGGATGGCCAACTCCGAAGACCCGGACGTAGCTGACAGCTATTTTGTCCCCTATCACGACCATCCTGCGTATCACAGCTACCTCAATGGTTGGAAATCCAGGCATCCCAAATGGGAGTACAGCCTGGAAGGGGAGGTAAAGGAGAGCTGGGATGAAATCCTGGTTTATGGTTATTTTGAAAGCCTTCCTGAAAACATAAAAGAGGCAATGAGGGCACCGGAACGGGTCATGCTGTCCGGGTCGTTTAACAATTTCGGGGTCATACAGACAGCAAGCCTGGAACCCCTCTCCCAGGAAAACCTGGATATCCTGTACCGCTTCAGTCATGTTTTTGAGCAGTCCTACACCCGCTTCCTGGACCTTAAAAAAGCAGAAGCTCAGGCAAGGGAAGCACAGGTCGAAGCTGCCCTGGAGCGGATCCGCGCCCAGGTAACGGGCATGCAGGAATCCGTTGAATTACTGGATATCGTAGTGACTATGCGCTCAGAATTCCTCAGGCTCGGGCACGAGGCGCATTATTTCTGGCACATGCGGTGGCTGCCCAACACGTATCAGAAGGCCATGACCTCGGGGGACGGTACCCGTATCGGGATGGTCATGGAACTTCCCCGGCACATCCATGGAGACATCCCCCTGCTGGCAGCCTGGGAGGAAGGGGAAGAACCCACGGTGGTCTATGCCATGGATGCCGAAGCCGCCGTGGACTATGTGGACAAAATGGTTTCCCTGGGGAACTTCCAACAGATCGATCCCCAGGCCCCCTCAGCAGAGGATATCCGGCATATTGGCGGGCTGACCTTTGTGATGGCCCGCACGACCCATGGGGAGATTGGCTTCAGCCTCCCCGGGGTGGTCCCCGACCCGCCGGCTGAGGCCCTGGAAACCCTGGTCCGGTTTGCCGGGGTATTCGACCTGGCCTACCGGCGGTTCGAGGACCTGAAGGAATCCGAACAGCAGAAGCGGGAAGCCGAAATAGAACTGGCCCTGGAGCGGGTCCGGGCCCGTACCATGGCCATGCAAAAATCGGAAGAGCTGGCAGATGTGGCCTTCTTGCTATTCCAGCAGCTTCGAAGCCTGGGGGGCAAGCTATGGGGGACCGGGTTCGGATTGTGCGAAGAAGACAGCGATTCCGATACCTTCTGGTTTGCCTATGAAAAAGGGGTGCTCCCCCCTGGCTCGATTCCAAACACCACCGATCCAGCCCACAAAAAAATGTACGAAGGCTGGAAAGACGGCAGGGAATACCTGGCCATCGAAGCCTCGGGGGAAGCTCTGGAAAACCACTACGAGTATATGATGTCCCTCGAAGTGGTCAGGCCCTTTTTTCAGGAAATCCTGGACAAAGGGTTGACCTTCCCGCAGTGGCAGCAGTGGAATGCAGCCTACTTCAGGCAGGGTTACCTTTTGATCATTTCCCTTGAACCCTATCCCGAACCGGAGGTCCTAAAGCGTTTTGCCCGGGTATTTGACCAAACCTACACCCGCTTCCTCGACCTGAAAAAAGCCGAGGCACAGGCCCGGGAATCCGAGATTCAACTTGCACTGGAAAGGGTAAGGGCCGCCACCATGGCCATGCATCATTCCGGGGAATTGAGCGATGTGCTTTCCACGCTTTTCGAGCAATATGATGTTTTGGGGATCAACCCCAGCCATGCGGTCCTGACCCTGATCGACAAGGAGAAGAACACTCTGAACTTCCGTACCACCGGAACAAAGGGATACAGGGTTGAAGCAGAACAGGAAGTAGACCTGAATATAGTCGATGCCTGGCTGGATACCACGGAAAAATGGAAAAAAAGCAATCCGAATGATGTCAATGTAAATGAGTATCCGCCGGAGGTCCTTCCTGAAGTTTGGGAAGTGTATGGAGAAATACTCGATGAAATACCCAAAAATTCAAGGCCAAGGATTGAAGATTTTCCCAATGGACTCTTTATTACAGAAGGGTATTGCCGTTTCGGCTATATCGGGTTCGCACACCACCGGGAGCCTACTGAAGAGGAAAAAGAAATCGTAAAACGGTTTGCCGGCGAATTCGGGACCCTCTACCAGCGTTTCCTCGACCTGAAAAAAGCGGAAGCCCAGGCGCGGGAAGCCCGGATCGAAGCCGCTCTGGAACGGGTCAGGGCCCAGACTATGGCCATGCACCAAAGTGAGGACCTGGAAAAAAGTGCGGAGATCGTGTTTGAGGAATTGGAAAAACTGGACCTGTCCATTGAGCGTAGCGGAATTGGGATTTTTGATCGGGAGTCCAGGAATTGTCGTTTGTGGACAACCGTGGTTTCCGAAGAAGGAATAAAGGAATTAGCCACGGGGATAACGTCCCTGACAATCCACCCCATGCTCACGAAAACCTTTGAAGCATGGGAAAACCAGGAACCGCTCTCTTATGTCCTGGAGGGAAAGGAATTGCAGGAGTACTATGAAATCGTATCCAAAAGCGAATTCATTCTATCCGAGCAAGTACTCGAAAAATCTGCTTCACTTCCAAGGGAATACTACCACTACACCCCTTTTGGTGCAGGTGGGTTGTATTTCTTTTCAGATTCAGAACCCACCATTTCCGATACCCGGGTCATGCGTCGGTTTGCGGAAGTCTTCGATATGACCTA
>JAWWDW010000121.1:0-6034 GCA_033719735.1 Robiginitalea sp.
CAGGTCATTATGCTTTCCGCTGACCCTCAGGCATTTCTGGGTATCTGCCACCCGCGGATACCTGGGTTTGCTCACCCCCAGGAAATATTCCTTGAACTGGTTCATCCCGGCATTGGTGAACATCAGTGTGGGATCGTCCTTGATCACCATTGGGGCTGAGGGGACGATATGGTGGTCCCGTTCCCTGAAAAATTCCAAAAACCGGTTTCTTAGTTCCCTGGAAGTCATATGAAAAACTGGGCTTATTTTAGACTTAGCATTCTGCCAAACAATTTTTATATTTGTTTGTCAGGCCTCAGACCGCAAAAATAGGATAAAATACCTTCATGACTAAGGTTAAGTACTATTACGATCCGGACACGCTTTCCTACCGGAAAATCGAACCGAAAAAGTCCAAAAAAGTTCGGAATGTCCTGCTTTTTGTGACCGCATCGGTTTTTTCGGGAATCCTGGGGTTGGTCGTATTGTTGAATACCAACCTTTTTAACACGCCCAGGGAACTCTCCCTGCAGCGGGAAGTCCGGAATTACGAATTGCAGTTCGAGTTGCTCAACCGGAAGATGGAACAAATGGAAGACGTCCTGGCCAATATTGAAGAGCGGGACAACAACATCTACCGGATTTATTTTGAGGCCAACCCCATTCCGGAGGAACAACGCAGGGCTGGATTTGGCGGGGTGAACCGGTACAAATCCCTGGAGGGTTTCAACAATTCCGAGATGATCATCGCCACCACCCGCCGGATGGAGATCATACAAAAACAACTGGTCATCCAGTCCAAATCCCTGGACGAAATCACAAAACTGGCCGCCGAAAAAGAAAAATTGCTCGCGGCCATCCCGGCCATCCAACCGGTCAATAACGAGGAAATGACGCGCAGGGCTTCAGGGTATGGCTGGCGCTCCGACCCCTTTACAAAAGCCCGTAAGATGCACTGGGGCATGGATTTCACTGCCCCCAAAGGCACCCCCATCTACGCCAGCGGAGACGGGAAGGTCATCCGGGCAGACAACCGGGCCTCGGGATTCGGGAAGCACATCCGTATCGACCACGGCTATGGATATGTATCCCTGTACGCACACCTGAGCCGGTATAACGTAAAAAGGGGACAGCAGGTAAAGCGGGGGGACCTGATCGGTTTTATAGGAAGTACCGGCCGTTCCCAGGCGCCCCACCTGCATTACGAGGTTCGGAAAGACGGGCAGCGCATCAACCCGATCAATTTCTACTACGGCAGTCTGAGCCCGGAGGAATTCCAGAACATGCTCCGATTTGCAAATCAGGAAAATCAATCTCTCGACTAATGCATGTAGACCTTCCAGAAAAACGGTATTACGGGATTGGCGAAGTCGCCAGGGCGTTTGACGTGAACACCTCCCTGATCCGCTTCTGGGAAAAGGAATTCGATGTACTGCAGCCAAAAAAGAACGCCAAGGGGAACCGGAAATTCACCCCCAAGGACATTAAAAACCTCGAACTGATCTACCACCTGGTCAAAGAGCGGGGGTTTACCCTGGAAGGGGCAAAACTCCACCTGAAGGAGAACCGGCAGAAAACGATGGATACCTATGAAATCATCCGGAAGCTGGAACGGGTCAAGTCCGAGTTGATCAAGATCAAAGAACAATTGTAAAAACCACCTAATACTTCTAATTATGAAAAAATGGTTAATCCCTCTGATTATCATCCTCGTAGTGGGCTTCGGGCTCTACCAGTGGGCGGTAGGGTTCAATAACACTGCCGTCGAATACGAGGCCAACGCCAAGACGGCCTGGTCCAATGTGGAGAGCTCCTACCAGCGGCGGAACGACCTGATCGGGAACCTGGTAAAAACCGTGCAGGGTGCTGCCGATTTTGAGCGGGGTACCCTCACCGATGTGATCGAGGCCCGTGCCAAGGCTTCTGCCACCAATATCAGTGCCGACAACCTGACGCCAGAGAACCTGGCTGCCTTCCAGGAGGCCCAGTCCGGCCTCTCTTCTGCCCTCTCCAGGCTCCTGGTGACCGTGGAGCGATATCCGGAGCTGAAGGCAAACCAGAACTTCCTGGAATTGCAGACCCAGCTGGAGTCCACTGAAAACCGCATCAACGTGGAAAGGAACCGGTTCAATGAGGCGGTAAACACCTATGACATCCATATTTCCACCTTCCCCAACAAACTTCTGGCAGGGATGTTTGGATTTGAAGACATGCCACGCTACCAGGCAGATCCGGGCTCCGAACAGGCGCCGGATGTGAATTTTGAATTCGATTAGGCCGGGCTTGTGAAACGCGAAGTGGAACGGTTCCTGAGCAAGGAGGACGAGGCGGAAATCATCGGGGCCATACGAAAAGCCGAGGAGGACACCTCCGGGGAGATCCGTGTGCACCTGGAATACGGCCTGGGGAAAGACCCCATGGAGCGCGCCTGGGAATTGTTCCACGAACTGAAAATGGACAACACCCGTCAGTCCAACGGGGTCCTGCTCTACATTGCGGTCCACGACCATAAATTCACCATCTGCGGGGACCGCGGTATCTGCGAAGTGGTACCTGAAGGGTTTTGGGATTCCACCCGCGACATCATACAGGAGCACTTCCGAAAAGGCCATTTCAAAGAGGGTATTATCGCCGGGGTGCTGAGCGCCGGCAAAGCCTTGAAAACCCATTTCCCGTGGCACCCGGAGGACCCAAATGAACTGACCGATGAGATTTCCCGGAGTTAAGATCGCATGGATCCTGCTGATAGGCATTCTGGCCTTCCCGGCCCGGGCCCAGTTTGAGATCCCCCCAAAACCCCCGGCAGGTCAGCAGACCAGCCTGTACGATTACTACGGGTTGCTCAGTGCCTCCCAGAAGTCGAGCCTGGAACAGAAACTCATCCGCTACTCCGACAGTACCTCCACCCAGATCGTCATCGCGATCATCGGCACGACTGAAGGTGAGGATGTTCAGTTTCTCGGCGCCAACTGGGCGCACCAGTGGGGGATCGGGCAGGCAAAAGAAGACAACGGAGTGCTTATTTTACTGGCCCGGGAGGACCGCCGTATCGCCATCAATACAGGGTACGGGGTGGAAGAATTCCTCACTGACGCCCTCTCCAAGCGGATTATAGAGCGGATTATCATACCCGAGTTCCGGGAAGGGGATTATTACGCCGGCCTGGACAAAGGGGCGGATGCCATTTTTCAGGCGCTCAACGGAGAATTTAAGGCCCAGCCGAAAAGCGGGGGAGGAGACGAGTTTCCGTTCGAATCCCTGCTGCCGTTCATCATCTTTTTCATCATCATCCTCATCCTGGCCTCCCGCAAAAACCGGGGCGGGGGTGGAAAAGGCGGAGGCCGGCAGCGGGGCATGGACATCTGGGATATGATCATCCTCAGCAATATGGGAAGGTCCAGCTCACGGGGTGGCTGGGGCGGCAGCGGAGGTGGTTTCGGAGGCGGAGGCGGCTTCGGAGGCGGCTTCGGAGGCGGAGGTTTCGGCGGGGGCGGCGCCTCGGGCGGGTGGTGACTCCTGCCTTGTTTAAAGGGAGGTGAAATCCTATAATGGGCAGCAGCATGGTTTCAACCAAAAAATACGTCCTCGTTCTGATTTCAGCTCTTTTCGTCATGGGGTGTTCTGACGATGATGATGCGGGGTGCTCCCTGGTACTTTGTGCAGCCAATGAGATCATACGGCTCGAGTTCCTGGCCGATGGGAGCAACCCATTAGCGGATGGGACCTATGCCTCCGGGGAGGTCTCGGTAGATGGAAAAACCATGGAACCCCTGGAAGTAGCCATTCGGACAGATGTAGCGGGAACCACAAGTGCCTTACTGGAAATCTTCAGCCCGGACTGGGAGGCGGGAGCATATTCCTATACGGTAGGATTGGGAGAAGACTGGAGCGTTCCAATAGAAGTGCGCTTCACAAAATCCAAATCCACGGACCCGTGTTGCGGGGAGCGCCTTGAAATCCTGAGCCTCGATTCGAGCAGTTATCCCGTTGAGGGCCAAATTGGATACTATACCGTGGTTTTGCGGTAGGAGCGGGGTTATTTCTTCCGCATGAAAATATTCATCGGCACCCCGGTGAATTCAAAGTTTTCGCGGATCTTGTTTTCCAGGAACCGCTTATAGGGGTCCCTGACATACTGCGGCAGGTTGCAGAAAAACGCAAACTGCGGATACGGGGTCGGGAGCTGCGTACAAAACTTGATTTTTACATACTTGCCCTTGGTGGCCGGGGGCGGGTTCTTCTGGATGATGGGCAGCATGACCTCGTTCAGCTTGCTGGTGGAGATCCTGCGGGACCGGTTTTGATACACCTCCACCGCGGTTTCAATGGCCTTGAATATCCGTTGTTTGTTTTTCACGGAAATAAAAAGGATGGGCACATCGGTAAAGGGGGATATGGCTTCCCGGATCTCCCGGGTATAGGCCTTGACAGAACCGGTGTCTTTTTCCACCAAATCCCACTTGTTCACAAGGATGACGATCCCCTTGTGGTTGCGCTGGGCCAGCCAGAAGATATTCTGCACCTGCCCGTCAAAGCCACGGGTGGCATCCAGCAGGAGCAGGCATACATCCGAATGCTCGATGGTCCGGACCGACCGCATGACCGAATAGAACTCCAGGTCTTCCTTTACCCGGGATTTCCTGCGGATTCCGGCCGTATCCACCAGTTTGAATTCAAAGCCGAAGCGGTTGTATTTGGTGTCGATACTGTCGCGGGTGGTCCCAGCCACGTCCGTTACGATATAGCGCTCTTCCCCCAACAGGGCGTTGATAAAGGAAGACTTCCCTGCATTGGGACGCCCCACCACCGCAAAACGTGGCAGGTTTTCCTCCGGCAGGGCCGCTTCCGGCAGTACCTCCACCAGGGCGTCCAGCAATTCCCCCGTGCCGCTGCCATTGATGGAAGAGATCGGAAAGTATTCCCCCAGGCCGAGGCTGTAAAATTCCACGGCATCTTCCCGCCGTTTATTATTGTCCACCTTGTTGACCACCAGGAAAACGGGTTTCTCCACCCGCCGGAGCAGGCGGGCCACATCCTCATCCATGCCGGTCACGCCGGTTTCCGCATCGACCATGAACAGGATGGCGTCGGCTTCCTGAATGGCGAGTTCCACCTGCCGGTCGATCTCCTTTTCAAAAACATCGTCGCTGCCCACCACATAGCCGCCGGTGTCGATAAGGGAAAACTCCTTTCCGTTCCAGTCGGTCTTGCCGTAATGCCGGTCCCGGGTAACCCCGCTGACCGCATCCACAATGGCCTCCCGCCGCTGTATCATGCGGTTGAAGAAGGTGGATTTCCCGACATTGGGCCGCCCCACGATGGCAACGATTCCGGACATACTCTTGAATTAGGCCACAAAGGTAGTGTTAAAAGCAACAGATTTAAAACCCCTGGCTGCAATTGGCAGGGCGTAATTTTTTTGAAATCAGCAGAAAAGCGAGTACTTTGAACTTCCAAACAACCTCCATGGAACTCCCGAATGAAATTGTTTTACGGCCCCGCTTCCAGGACGTATTTCCCGAATGCGCAGGCAATATCCTGGAACGCGTGGAAGGGGCGGCCCGGGAGCCCTTTGTAGTCAAACGGCTGGACGACCACCTCTTTATCAAGTTCAACGAACGGGAACGGCATTTCTGGTCCCCCCAGTTGCAGCTGGAAGTACTGGATGAGCAGGACGGGGCCTGCCGCGTCTACGGCCTCTACGGCCCGAACCCCACCCTCTGGAGCTTTTTTATGTTCCTGCATTTCGGGGTGGCGACCCTGTTTGTGATCCTGGGGATCTGGGCCTACAGCAGTGCCTCCCTGGGCCGTCCGTATGGAATCCTGGTGGGGGGCATGGCCTTTATGGTGGTGGTGTGGTTTGTCCTCTATGGGTTCGGGCGGGCCGGACGGGCCAAGGGGAAGCCGCAGATGCATGAATTGTACAGGTTCTACAGGGAAGCCCTGCGGGCCTGATCACTTGGGGTTATAGCCAAACCGCCTCAGTTGGCGGGCATCGCTGCGCCAGTTTTTATTGACCTTCACGAAGAGTTCCAGGTAGACCTTTTTGTCGAAA
>JAWWDW010000122.1:0-5973 GCA_033719735.1 Robiginitalea sp.
AAAGGCCTGGACAGCCTCGGGTTGGACCGGCTGGACAGCCTGAAAAGCAAGGCGTTGGACAGCCTGGACCCAAAAGACCTGGAAAAACTGAACCTGAAAAAAACGCTAAAGAATACAAAGGCTCAAAATGACTCCCTTATCATGGCCAACCCCCGGGCCTATCTCGACAGCATACGGTCGAAAAGTACGATAGGACGCACCCTTGAGAAAGCCAATTTTTTCCTGACCCTTATCGATAAGGACAGCGTATACACCTATGAGGAGGCTATTGAAAAACACGGGCTGCCCAACCGGAGGGAAGACCAGCTGGCCTTTGGGATCGCAGACAGTTGGGAGCACCTGAACCGCCAGCCAGGAAGCTTTTTCAATGAGTTTCTATCAACGGTCCCCTTTGCCATTTTTGTCTTCCTGCCGTTCTTTACCATCTTCCTGTGGTTGGCGTATGTCAGGAAAAAGTTCAACTACACCGATAATCTGGTCTTTTCCTTTTACAGTCAGGCATTCTTCTTTATATTGCTCATTATTAGTTTTTTGATCGACCTGATTTTCGGGACGTCCTCTATTGGATTGTTTATCCTGATCTTTGCCATCTACCTTTTCCTCTCCATGCGGAGGTTTTACGGACAGGGGTGGTTCAAAACGACGATCAAATACTTTTTTCTGAATACTGTATTTGTAATATTGGCAAGCATCGCTGCCCTGATCTTTCTGGTCGGAAGCGCCCTTACCTATTAGGAAATGAAAATGATCACGCAAGTTACCCGGGGAATCAAGATTTCGGTGAAGACGAGTTTTGAAGGGACCTTCTTCAAGAACTACAAGATGCACTTCGCCTTCGGATACACCATCACCATTGAAAACCAAAGCAAGGATTCGGTGCAGCTGACCACCCGCCACTGGGATATTTACGACGCCCTGAACGATATGGAAGTGGTCGACGGGGAAGGGGTGATCGGCAAGAAGCCGGTAATCCGGCCCGGGGAATCCTACAGCTACAGTTCCGGATGTTTGCTGGCCTCCCCCCTGGGAGCCATGAAAGGGTTCTACAACATGGTGAATTTCTCCTCCACGGAAAAATTCAGGGTCTACATCCCCACGTTTCGACTCAATGCACCTTTTGCGCTGAACTAAGCGGCCCAAGGTACCCCCACCCCCTTTTTTAAGGCCCCGGTATTTCATACCTTTGACGGAATTATAAAACTATAATATAATCGTCATGGGTAAAGGATTTTTTCAGGTCCCGCCGGCCGTCAACGAGCCGGTAAAGAGCTACGCCCCGGGCTCGCCGGAGCGGGAAGCTGTTCTTGAGCAATACAAAGCATACTACAATGGTTCCGAAGACATCCCGATGTGGATCGGCGGGAAGGAGGTCCGCACCGGGAATACCCGCCGGATTGCCCCACCCCACGACCACCAGCACCAGGTGGGGCAGTACCACCTGGCCTCCAAAAAAGACATCGAAAGGGCCATTGACACGGCCCTGGAGGCCAGGAAGCAATGGGCAGCACTGCCCTGGGAACAACGGGCAGCGGTTTTTCTGAAGGCCGCCGACCTGATTGCAGGCCCCTACCGGGCCAAGATCAACGCCGCGACCATGATGGCCCAGTCCAAGACCATCCACCAGGCGGAGATTGATTCGGCCTGCGAGCTGATCGACTTTCTGCGGTTCAATGTGGAATTCATGGCCCGGATCTACCAGGAGCAGCCCGAATCCGCAGACGGCATCTGGAATCGGGTGCAATACAGGCCCCTGGAAGGATTCGTTTACGCCATTACCCCTTTTAACTTTACGGCCATTGCCGGGAACCTGCCCTCCAGCGCAGCCCTGATGGGCAACGTGGTGGTATGGAAACCCAGTGACCACCAGATTTTCTCTGCCAAGGTAATCATCGATGTCTTCCGGGAGGCTGGACTGCCCGACGGGGTCATCAACGCAGTCTACGGGGACCCGGTCATGATCACGGAGACCCTGTTGTCGCATCCCGATTTCTCCGGCATCCATTTTACAGGTTCCACAGAGGTGTTCAAAAGCCTCTGGAAACAGATTGGCACGAACATCAACCGCTATAAGACCTACCCGCGCATCGTAGGGGAAACCGGAGGCAAGGACTTTATCATTGCCCACCCCACGGCCCCGCCACGGCAGGTAGCTACCGCCATAACCCGGGGCGCTTTTGAGCTCCAGGGGCAGAAATGCAGCGCTGCCTCACGGGTATACCTGCCCAAGTCCACGGCCCAAACCATCCTGGACATGGTCCGGGAAAACCTGAGCACCTTTAACAAACCCGGATCCCCGGAGGATATGAGCAACTTCATCACCGCCGTGATCCACGAAGGGGCCTTTGACAAACTGGCCGGGTATATCGACCGGGCCAAAAAGGACAAGGAGGCGGAAATTATCGCGGGAGGCGGCTATGACAAGTCCAAAGGATATTTCATCGAGCCCACGGTCATCCTGACCACAGACCCGAAATACGCCACTATGGAAGTGGAGCTTTTCGGCCCGGTGGTGACCGTTTATGTCTACGAAGACGCAGATTGGCAACAAACCCTGAAACTGGTAGATGAAACCTCGGAGTACGCCCTTACAGGCGCAGTCATGGGAACGGACCGCTATGCCCTGGCCGAGGCAACACGGGCCCTTGAGAACTGCGCTGGCAACTTCTACATCAACGACAAGCCCACCGGGGCCGTCGTTGGGCAGCAACCCTTCGGAGGGGCCCGGGCGTCGGGAACCAATGACAAGGCTGGTTCTGCCCAGAACCTGATGCGGTGGGTGTCGCCACGCCTGATCAAAGAGACGTTCGTCCCGCCACAGGACTACCGGTATCCGTTCCTCGGTTAAGAAGAAAGCCCCGACCCGGGGCTTTTTTTATGCCTTTTTCCGACCCGGATCCGGGAGGTAGACTACTTTCTTGGTTTCAAAAAAAGGTTCCTGGAAATACTGCCTGAGCGGGTACACCTTTGCCCGGGGGAAGGGGGCGAGCTCTTCGGTCAGGTCACCGCCTTTTAGATACAGGATCCCATTGGGGATGCGGTCCCGGGAATGTTCTTTCAGCCGGCCGCGCGTCCAGCGGACAAAGGTGGGCATGGCAGCCACAGCCCGGCTGACGATGAAATCAAATTGCTGGTCCATGTCTTCAACACGCGCCTGCCGCGCCTGCGCATTCTGAAGGCCCAGGCCCCGGATCACATCCTCAACCACCCGGATCTTTTTGGCAATGGCATCCACAAGCATAAACCGGGTCCCGGGAAAGAGGATGGCCAGGGGAATTCCCGGAAAGCCGCCCCCGGTACCCACATCCAGGACATCCAGGCCTTCCCGAAATTCATGCACCCTGGCAATCCCAAGGCTGTGCAGGACATGCCTGAGGTACAACTCATCTATGTCCTTGCGGGAGACGACGTTTATACGCGTATTCCAGTCCGCGTACAAGGCTCCCAGGGCCTGGAACTGGCCTTTTTGATGGTCGGATAAATTGGGAAAATATTTGTAAACAATCTCGGCTTCCATGCCTACCTTTGTGCTTTGATTGCAAAAGTACTACATTCGTATAGACGAATAAGACCTGTCAAAACGGTCTTTGTCCAATAAATTTCTAAGATTTCTTTACCGATTATGCAAGATTCCCCCATTCGTTTTTCACGGAACGACTCCGCTCAATTTTTCAGAACACTCAACAAAAGGGTCAACGATTATTTCCGGCAGAACAAACTCAAGAAAACCGGGAACTGGAAACTCTACCTGAAGTCCATTGTGATGTTCACCCTGCTGCTGGCCCCCTATTTTCTGATCCTCACCCTCGGGCTGCCCGGATGGGCGAACCTGTTGCTCACGATCCTGATGGGGATCGGGATGGCCGGGGTTGGAATGAACGTAATGCACGACGGGAACCACGGGTCCTTTTCCTCCAAAAAATGGGTGAACAAGCTCATGGGAGGGAGTATCTATATTTTAGCCGGAAACGTCTACAACTGGCAGGTACAACACAATGTCCTGCACCATACCTATACAAACATCCACGAGCATGACGAAGACCTGGACGCCGGGAAAATCCTGCGCTTTTCAAAGCATGCGCCCTGGTACAGCTTCCACCGCTTCCAGCATTATTATTCGATCTTCCTCTACGGGTTGCTCACCTTCAACTGGGCCCTGACCACCGACTTCAAACAGATGTACCGGTACACAAAACAGAAGCTGGCCTACGGGAAGTTTCCGAACCCCGTGCTGAACTGGAGCGTATTGGTGATCACCAAGCTGATCTACCTGACCGTATGGGTGGTCATTCCCATGCTGGTGCTCAGCATCGCCTGGTGGAAGGTGCTGCTTGGGTTCTTTATCATGCATTATGTCGCAGGACTCATCCTCAGCGTGGTCTTCCAGCTGGCACACGTGGTGGACCATGCGGAAACCCCCCTGCCCGAGGAAGACGGAAGCATGAAAAACACCTGGGCCATCCACCAGTTGTTTACCACCGTAAACTTCGGGACCCGGAACCGGTTGGTCAACTGGTTTACCGGAGGGCTCAACCATCAGGTGGAACACCATATTTTCCCGCACATCAGTCATATTCACTATAACAAAATTGCCAAGATCGTAAAGCAAACGGCCCGGGAATTCAATTTGCCCTACAACGAATATGAAACCACCCGGAAAGCCGTCATTTCACATTTCCGCCACCTGAAAGAGCTCGGAAAAAAGCCACAGCTTCAGGTGCAATAAAGCGCTCTTTTATGAATGATCTTCTGTCGGACCGCATCAGGCGGATGGCCACGTCGGCCACCCTCGCCATGGCAGCGAAAGCCCGTGAATTGAGGAAAGAGGGAAAGGACATCATTGGACTAAGCCTCGGAGAACCGGATTTCAACATCCCTGATTTTATCAAGGAAGCCGCCAAGAAGGCCATTGATGAGAACTACAGCAGCTACACGCCCGTGGATGGGTACGCCGAGTTGAAAACGGCCATCGCCCATAAATTCAACCGGGACAACGCGCTGGAATACACAGAAGACCAGATCGTAGTTTCCACAGGGGCCAAACAATCCCTCGCCAATGTGGCCATGGTCCTGCTCAACCCGGGGGACGAGGTAATCCTGCCTGCCCCCTACTGGGTAAGTTACCGGGATATCGTCAAGCTGGCAGGAGGGGTGCCTGTTGAGGTACCCACCACCATAGAGTCGGACTTCAAGATGACCCCGGACCAACTCCGGGGGGCCCTTGGCCCGAAGACGAAAATGATCTGGTACAGTTCTCCCTGTAATCCCAGCGGTTCGGTTTACAGCCGTGAGGAGCTGGAAGGGCTGGCATCGGTGCTGAAAGCGCATCCCAATGTCCTGGTCGTCTCAGACGAGATTTACGAGCACATCAATTTCCGGAGTACCCATGTGAGCATGGCGGGGATCCCGGGCATGTATGAGCGGACCATTACCGTAAACGGGGTCTCCAAGGCCTTCGCCATGACCGGCTGGCGGATCGGATATATCGGAGCCCCAGCCTGGATCGCCCGGGCGTGTACCAAGTTTCAGGGACAAATCACCAGCGGGGCCAATGCCATCGGCCAAAGAGCCACCATCGCAGCCCTGGAAGCCCCGGTAGAGCGCATCCAGTACATGATCGATACCTTCCACCAGCGCAGGGACCTGATCCTGGACCTTTTAGGGGAAATCGACGGGTTTAAGCTGAACGTACCGGAAGGGGCGTTTTACGTCTTTCCGGATGTCTCCCACTTTTTCGGCAAAACCCTGAAGGGCAGGTCCATTGAGAATGCGTCGGATTTCGCCATGTACCTCCTGGAGGAAGCCCAGGTTGCCACCGTAACCGGGGAGGCTTTCGGAAGCCCGAACTGCATCCGGATCTCCTATGCGGCTTCAGAGGCCGAAATCCGGGAAGCGATCCGCCGGATCCGGGAGGCCCTGTAGGTCCACCGGCACCTCCGCACCTTAGGTCCGCTTCCAGAAATACGGGGTCAGCAG
>JAWWDW010000123.1:0-5948 GCA_033719735.1 Robiginitalea sp.
GCACCCCGCTTTTGATCTTGCCCACCGTAATGACCGCCGCCTCATTGGTCAGGTTGGCTTCCCGGCTGATAATGGTCTGCAGTCCGTCAATGATCTTGGCGCTGATCAGGATCGGGTCCACCCCGGACCAGGGCTGGGAGCCGTGGCTTTGCTTTCCTTTCACATGGATGGTAAAACTCTGTGCCGCGGCCATGGTCCCGCCGGATTTATAGCGGATGACGCCCACCGGGGTTTGTGAATTGATGTGAAGGCCGAAAATGGCATCCACATCCGGGTTTTTCAAAACGCCTTCTTTGACCATGAGCAATGCCCCGCCTTCCTCGCCGGGGGGTGGGCCTTCCTCGGCCGGCTGGAAGATGAACTTCACCGTTCCGTTGATTTTATCCTTGTTCTGGGAAAGGACCTCTGCGACCCCCATCAGGATGGCCGTATGGGTGTCGTGCCCGCAGGCGTGCATCACCCCGACCTTTTCCCCCAGGAATTCAGCAGTAACCTCGGAGCGGAAGGGAAGGTCATTCCGTTCGGTAACCGGCAGGGCGTCAATGTCCGCCCTGAGGGCTACTACCTTGCCAGGCTGGTCCCCTTTGAGCACCCCGACCACCCCGGTATGCGCCACCCCGGTCTGCACCTCCATCCCCAGGGACTTCAGGTGGTTGGCAATCTTTTCGGCCGTCTTGAATTCCCGGTTGGACAATTCCGGATTTTGGTGGATGTCCCGCCTCCATTCAATCACCTTGGGGGCAACCTTATCGTAAGAGGACTGCAGGGATTGTCCCTGGGTGGAAACAACCATGCACAGGGGTAATCCCAGTAAGAAAATCGTTTTTTTCATAGGTTTCGTTTTAAAATTTTATCAGGTGATATCCCGATTCCTGCAACTGTATCAGGGCTGTAACGGCAGAAAGGGACAGCTGTACGCCTTCCACCGTATCTTCGATGGGCACGTCCCGCGCCCTTGAGGATTGCCCGCAGAATACCACCTGGGCACCGGCATCCATCAAGGCCCTCAACAGCCCCTCATTGGGGTTGGGAACCCCGAAGCGCTCCTGGTAATGTGCGCTATCCAGCAGGTCCGTGCTGGCTTTGTTGTGGACCACCAGGGCTACTTTCAATTGCCCGACCGGTACCCCGGCCCGGGCATGCATGTTGAGAAAGCGGGCTGCTGTTTCAATCCAGGGATTCAACTGGCTGCGGTCTGACGGACTGTTCATAACGTCAAAAACAGCCCGGAACGTCCCTGAGGTATCGGTTTTGAAAGTTGCTTCGGGGATGTCCCACACTTCCCCATACGCTTTGATTATCGGTCCTTTGGCCTTTTCCTGCGAAACGCCGGTAAGTGCGCAAAAGAGCAGAAATACAAAGGGCAGATTAGATTTCATGTGCAGGGCGGTTTCAGTACTGCGCTAAATATATTCAAAAAGGCTCAAAAGCGACAGGGATGTTCATAATTCCTGCCTCCTTGGGTTTGAGGTTGCAGTGAATTATGGCTAACTTCAACCCCTGGAATAAGTCGCAGGGAAAATGTATCTGGAGGAACTCAATGAGGCGCAGAAAGCGCCTGTACTGCATAAAGACGGCGCGCTCATGGTAATCGCAGGGGCCGGTTCGGGAAAGACCCGTGTGCTCACTTACCGGATCGCCCACCTGATGAAACAGGGGGTGGACCCTTTTAACATCCTCGCCCTTACCTTCACCAACAAGGCGGCCCGTGAGATGAAAAAACGGATCGCCGATCTCGTCGGGGGGTCCGAAGCCAAGAACCTTTGGATGGGTACCTTCCATTCCATATTCGCCCGGCTGCTACGTTATGACGGGGACAAACTCGGGTTCCCCAGCAATTTCACCATCTACGACACCCAGGATTCACAGCGGCTGATTGCATCCATTATCAAGGAAATGGGCCTGGATAAAGATGTTTACAAGTACAAGCAGATTCAACAGCGGATATCCTCCTACAAGAACAGCCTGATCACTGTAAAGGCCTACTTCCAGAACCCTGAATTGCAGGAGGCGGATGCCATGGCGAAACGTCCGCGCATGGGGGAGATCTACAAAAATTATGTGGATCGATGCTTTAAGGCAGGGGCCATGGATTTTGACGACCTCCTTTTGAGGACCAATGAGCTGCTGTCCCGTTTTCCGGACGTCCTTATGAAGTACCAGGACCGTTTCAGGTACATCCTGGTCGACGAGTACCAGGATACAAACCATTCACAGTACCTGATCGTCAGGGCCCTGGCTGACCGCTATCAAAATATTTGCGTGGTGGGGGACGACGCACAGAGCATCTACTCCTTCCGGGGTGCCAATATCAGCAACATCCTCAATTTCCAGCGGGATTACGACGAGGTGGCGGTATACCGCCTGGAACAGAATTACCGCTCTACCAAGAACATCGTGAATGCGGCCAACAGCATCATCGCGAACAACAAGAACCAGCTGGAAAAGGTGGTTTGGACCGCCAACGAGGAAGGGAACCGCATAAAACTCCACCGCAGCCCTACCGATGCCGATGAAGGACGGTTTGTCGCCTCCTCCATTTTCGAGAACAAGATGCAGCAACAACTGCCCAACGGTTCCTTTGCGGTCCTGTACCGGACGAATTCGCAATCCCGGGCGATCGAGGATGCCCTGAGGAAACGGGACATCCCGTACCGGATCTATGGGGGGCTGTCCTTCTATCAGCGAAAGGAGATCAAGGACGTGCTCGCCTACCTGCGGCTTATTATAAACCCCGGCGATGAAGAGGCCCTCAAACGCGTGATCAACTTTCCCGCCCGGGGCATCGGGCAGGCGACCGTCGATAAACTGACCATCGCCGCCAACCAAAGCGGCAGGACCATCTTTGAAGTTATGGAAAACCTGCCCGCCTTCAAGATCGCGATACATGGGGGAACCCGCAGGCGACTGGAGGATTTTGTGGCCATGATCCGGAGTTTTCAGATCCTGAACGCTGAGGCAGATGCCTTTATCCTGGCGGAACATGTGGCCAAGAAATCGGGACTCCTGCTGGAATTCAAAAAGGACGGCACCCCCGAGGGCATTGCCCGGATGGAAAATATTGAGGAATTGCTCAACGGGATCAAGGACTTTGTGGAAGGACAGAAAGAACTGGCAGATGCCGAGGGGAATCTGACCGAATTCCTGGAAGATGTCGCCCTGGCCACAGACCTCGATATGGATAAGGGAGATGAGGACCGGGTGGCCCTTATGACCATCCACCTGGCGAAAGGCCTGGAATTCCCCTACGTCTACATTGTTGGGATGGAAGAGGACCTGTTCCCCTCCGCCATGAGCATGAACACCCGAAGTGAACTCGAGGAAGAACGACGGTTGTTTTATGTAGCCCTCACAAGGGCGGAAAAACAGGCATATCTCACCTACACCCAAAACCGGTACCGCTGGGGAAAACTTATCGATGCCGAGCCCAGCCGCTTTCTGCAGGAGATCGATGAACAGTTTATAGACAATTTGACCCCGGTGGATACCTACCAGTTCCGGCCCTTGCTCAATGCAGATATCTTCGGGGATGTGGACAAAAGCAAACTGAGGCAGAAAAAACCGGTGGCCGGGCGTCCCCCGGCAGGAAACCACCCCTCCGAAAAGCAGCTGAGGCGGTTGCGGAAGATCAAGCCGCAATTATCACAGCCCACCACGGAAAACGCGGCCGTGGGGATGGATTTACAGGAAGGCAGCCTGGTGGACCACTCCCGCTTCGGGAAGGGGCAGGTACTTAAAATCGAGGGGGCCGGGAATGACAAGAAGGCGGAAATTCGCTTCGAACGGGGGGATGTCAAAAAGCTCCTGTTGCGTTTTGCGAAACTCAGGGTCCTGCAAAAATAAACACAGAGGTGGGCCCGTGGGGAGTACCCCCCGGGTTGGGGATAGCGAATCTCAGATACGAATACCATGGCAGAATTGATCCGAATCTACGAGGAAAATCCAAACCCAAAAGCAGTCGAACGCGTGGTGAACGTGCTGCGGGCTGGCGGGCTGGTCATTTATCCCACCGATACTGTATACGGCCTGGGATGTGATATTACCAATTCCAAAGCCCTGCAGCGGTTAGCCCGGATCAAAGGGGTGAAACCGGAGAAGGCAAACTGGTCTTTTATCTGTCCTGACCTGAGTAATTTGTCGGATTATGCCCGCCAGATCGATACGCCTACTTTTAAGATCCTCAAGCGCGCCCTCCCGGGTCCCTACACCTTTATCCTGCAGGGAAGCAATCAGCTGCCAAAGGATTTTAAGAAGAAGAAAACCGTGGGTATCCGGGTGCCGGACAACCGCATTGCACAGGCACTGGTCCGGAGCCTCGGGCACCCGATCGTCTCCACCTCCATCCGGGATGAGGACGACGTGCTGGAATACACCACAGACCCGGAACTCATCTATGAAAAATGGGCAAACCTGGTAGACGTGGTTGTCGATGGGGGATACGGGGATAATGTCGCCTCTACCGTGATCGACCTCACCGGCCCTCAGCCAGAAGTGCTGCGGGAAGGCAAAGGGGACCTGGCCATCCTGTAACTAAAAAACCCCGTGATTCGCTCACGGGGTTTTTCATTAGGAGGCAGTTGGGTTACCGGTTGATCTCCGGATCGTCCATGCCTTCCTCGATCATGCTGTAGAACTGGTCCAGTTTTGGCAGTACCACGATGCGGGTACGGCGGTTCTTGGCCCTGTTTTCTCCAGTGTCGTTAGACACCAGGGGAATGTAATAGCTCCTTCCGGCAGCGGTCATACGAGCCGGATCCACGCCAAAGTCATTCTGGAGGATACGTACCACGGACGTAGCGCGTTTAACACTCAAATCCCAGTTGTCCAGAAGGGGCTCGCGACGGTAGGGGACATTGTCCGTATGGCCTTCCACCATGAACTCGAAATCCGGCTTGTTGTTTACCACCTGGGCTACTTTGCCAAGGACCTGTTTGGCCGCGTTGGTTACATTGTAGCTTCCGCTTCTGAAGAGGAGTTTGTCCGAGATGGAAATAAAGACCACGCCTTTTTCCACGCTGATTTCGATGTCCTCGTCGTCCAGGTTGCCCAGAACGCCTTTGAGGCTTTGCACCAGCGCCAGGTTTACGGAATCCCTGCGGGTAACCGCATCCTGAAGCTTGCGGATGGTGAGGTCTTTTTCCCTCAGGCTTTCGAGGGACTTCTCGAGGTTGTCCGCCCCTTTGGCCGTAAGGGTTGTCAGGTTCCCCATGTTATTGATCAGTTCCTGGTTGTTGGCTTTCAGGAATGCATTTTCTTCCTGAAGTGTTTTGAGCTGGGCTTCCGCTGTAGCCTGTTCTTCCAGGCAGGTGTTCAATTTCACGGTGGCTGAGTTAAGCAGGTCCTGGGTCTCCTTTTGTTTGGCCTCCAGCTCCGAATACTTCTTCTGAGACACGCATGAAGAAAGCGCAAGGGCAATACCGAGGCATCCTATCATCAATTTTTTCATAATCACGATTGATTTTAAGTGTTATTAGTTCGTTTTTTCTGGTCCTTAGACAAAATTAAGAAATGTCCCTGCCTCCCTGACAGGAATCCGTTAATCTTTTACTAAAATACCAAAAGTCTTTATTCTACGTACGTAATAGGACCATACTATGGACGTTGTGGCGTAATATTTTTCCACAAAACGGATCTTTTCCCGCTTGCGAAGCATGGGAAAAACATGGCGGTAAAAACTCAGGTGCGCCCGAAGGATTGCCCAGGCGTGTTTCCCTTTGAACTGGAAAACAAACCTCAGGGCTGCAATGCCGTCCAGAAGCAACCGGCTCAGGACAATGGGAAATGCCTTTTTCCTCGGCAGGTTCTTGGTGATGGAGAAAAGGGAATTCCTGAAATTCAGGAAGGTTTTCCGGGGGTTCATATTATTCAGGGTGGAACCGCCCATGTGGAATACCTCGGACTTTCCCGTGTAATAGATCCTGTACCCGTGGTTCCGCGCCCTCCAGCAC
>JAWWDW010000124.1:0-5936 GCA_033719735.1 Robiginitalea sp.
CCCGTAGGATGGGAAACATAAAGGCCCTGTTGCCCTGGGGGGCGAAAACCGTGCTTGAGCACCTGCTTGGGGAGGCAGGGGCTTCGGGCCCGGGTGAAACCCTGATCGTTACCGGTGCGAACCAGGAGGATGTTTTGGGCATACTGGGGCCCTTATCCGGCATAACGCACCACAACCCGGACTGGAAGGCCGGTATGGGTTCGAGCCTGGCCAGTGGCGTCCGGGAAGTCGAACGACGGTTCCCGGAGGCAGATGCTCTGCTGGTACTCCTGGCAGACCAGCCCCTGATCACACGGGATTATCTCAGGCAAATCCGCGGGGAACACCAGGCCTACCCCGAACACATCATCGCTTCGGACTACGGGAAATCCGCGGGGGTTCCCGCATTATTCCCCAGGCGTTTCTGGAAAGCCCTCAAAGACCTGTCCAGGGACCAGGGGGCGAAGGGGCTGATCGCCAGCCGGAAAGCCGAATGCAGGGTCCTGGACCCGGGCCCGGCCATCACGGACATCGATACCCCGGAGGCCTATGCCGAAGCCCTTCAGAAGGCAGGTATCAAACCATAAAATGAAGAAAGACATGATAAAATCGTTCTGCATCCTGTGCCTTATGGGCGTTGTAGCGGCATTGCCCGCCCAGGAAATGGGTTTCGAGGAGTACAACCCGGTATCTACCCTGGTGGTTCCTGAAAACCCGGTCCTCAGGGCCCGGTACCCGGTGGTGGATATTCACAGCCACCATTACGATATGCCCACCAAAGACCTCTCCAAAGTCGTCAGGGCGATGGATAGCCTGAACCTGGCGGTGTTGGTGAATCTCAGCGGGGGGTTCGGGGATTTCCTCAAACGTTCGGTGAAGAATGTCAGGGAGCACTACCCCAATCGCTTTGTGGTCTTTGCCAATGTGGATTTCGAAGGGGTAGGGGAGCCGGACTGGGGAAGCAGGGCTGCGGCCCAACTGGAGGAAGATGTGCGCAGTGGGGCTGTGGGATTGAAGATCTATAAAAGCCTCGGGTTGCGCTACCGGGATACGGATGGGAATCGGATCCCGGTAGATGATGCGCGCTTGGACCCTGTCTGGGAAAAGTGCGCTGAACTCGGCATCCCCGTACTCATACATTCAGCGGATCCGAAATCCTTCTGGGACCCGATGGATGCACAAAACGAAAGGTGGCTGGAGCTCAAAACGCGCCCGAGGCGCAAACGCAGCGCTACGGACCCCGCACCCTGGCAGCAGATCATCGATGAGCAGCACAGGTTGTTTCAAAGGCATCCGAAGACCACCTTTATCAATGCCCATATGGGATGGTATGCGAACAACCTGGATAAACTGGCCTCCCTCATGGATGCCCTGCCGAATATGTATGTAGGCATTGGCGCCATTATTGCGGAGCTGGGAAGGCAACCCAGGCATGCGCGGGAATTCTTTATCAAATACCAGGACCGCATCCTTTTTGGGAAGGACAGCTGGCAGCCCTCCGAGTTCCCCACCTATTTCAGGGTCCTGGAAACCGCGGATGAATATTTTCCCTACCACAAGAAGTACCACGCCTTCTGGGCCATGTATGGCATGGACCTTCCCGATACCGTCTTGAAGAAGGTCTATTACAAAAATGCACTGAAGCTGCTGCCTTCCCTCGATCGTTCCCTTTTCCCGGATTCCTGAGGGATGTTCTTCGACGAATTCCGGGGTTGCCTCACACTAAAGGGGGACTCCTGTCGTTGTTTAAGGAAAACCCCTAAGATCCTACTATGAAGAAAAACGCAAGTAACCTCAGGACTGCCCTGTTGGGAATTTTGGCCCTGGCCGTATTTGGTCTGCAGAGCTGCAGCAATGATGCCGAACAAGCGGCCATCCCGGAAGAGGCGCAGCTGTCTCAAACGGAATTGCAAACCATCATGGAAACCGAGGAGTGGACCGGAGCCGTGGACGATGTCCTTACTGAATTATTCCAAAACCAAACCGCGGCAAGTGGCAAGTTTGCCGACGATTCCTGTTACCAGGCTTCCTATTCAGAAACCGGTTTTACCGTGGTTTTCGGAAATTGTGTACTGAACCAGACAGAGAATGTCAACGGCACCCTGGAGGTGGTCTACAATACGGATGTGAGTGCAGCTTCCTTCACCGCAACCTACAAGGGTTTCTTCGTCGGTCAGGCTGAATTGAACGGAAGCCGGACCTTTACCCTTACCGAATCCGGAGAAACCGGTTTTGATTTTTCCGTACAGAGCGACATGACGGTCCGCCTGGGGGATGGCCGGACCATCCAGGAATCCGGGACAAGGACCCTTTCCTTCCAGTTCGGGGAGACCCTGGCCGATATCCGATTCAGTATCACCGGCAGCTGGGAACTCTCCGTGGACGATACCGTCTATTTAGTTACCGTATCGAGCCCGGTAACCGGAAATTTGGGCTGTGGCTACCTGGTAAGCGGTGTCATGGATATCAGCAAGAATGGCCTGCAGGTGAGTGTCGATTTCGGGGACGGCTCCTGCGACAACGCGGTAACGGTAATTTACCCCAATGGGGCCACCGAAGAACTGGAGTTGTAGTCCAATACATGCTTTAAATAAAAAGCCCGTATCTCCTTCTGATACGGGCTTTTTATATCCAGTTACCAGGATGGGTCCTAAAGCACAAAGTGCCTGAATTGGGACCAGCGTACCCGTTTGCTGTCTTTGAAGTTGGAAAAAGATGCAAACCTTCTGGATTCTGACGGAGCTTGTTTGATGATTCGTTTCATGACTGTTCGATTTTTGATGATGATTGATGAATTGCAAGCGATTGTATTCGATTACACCTATAAGACGGGCCAATATTTAAAATGTTACAGTACTATGTATAAAAAGGTACTATTTTAAACAATTTTTAACATACGGCGTCCCGAGCACAGGAGTGAAGGAGGGGGGCAAAGAACTGGATGGACCTCACCCCCCAAGGTCCGGGCGTCAGGCGGGGCTTTTCCTTTTATTGCCGGAAGGGGCGAGGGATACGCGTTGCTGCATGCATTTTGGAATCCTATGTGGGATGGGTTTCATTACAACCCGGGAAGCTCCAGTGAAAAAATTCGTATTTTAATGCTATAAGCCCTGAACAGCATAACGCATCCGGGATGCCCGAGTTGAACAACTACATCGATTTCCACTGCCACCCGGCCCTGAAACCCTATGGCAGGAGTTTCAGGAGGACACCGGTGGGTATTCAGAGCCGGCACAGGTCCCATAAGACCAGCCTCTGGAGATACGATCCGCCCTCCTGGACCGACAAGTTGCTGAACTATGTGGGTGGCCTCACCAAATTCTCACAGTCCAACGGACATGCCCTGGCCAGGGGAGGGGTGGGGGTCATTTGTGCCTCCCTCTATCCGCTTGAAAAGGGATTTGTGAACAATGCGATCGAACCCGATCCGCTGAACGATCTGCTGCTGAATTTCGCTACGGGCCTGGGAGATGCCCGGATCGATTTTCTTCAGGGGATGCAAGACTATTTCTATGACCTGGAACGGGAATACCACTTTTACAGGCAATGTGACGGGCACCAGGTCCGGCTTCCGGAGGGTCGGTTCCAGTACAGGCTGGTGCGTAGTTATGACGAAATCGAGGCGTTAAACCAATCGGGGGAATCCTCCGGGGATCTCAAAACGCTGTGTATGGTGATGAGCATTGAAGGCCTGCACGTCCTGAACACAGGCCTGGACCCCCAGCCCGACCCCGCCCGGGTGCTTGAGAATCTCGCAAAAATAAAAACCTGGGAATTCCCGCCTTTCTTTATAACCGTCGCGCATCATTTTTGGAACCATATCTGCGGGCATGCCCCCAGCCTGACCGGTATTGTGAAGAAGTATGCGGACCAGACCCGGGGTATGGGCCAGGGGATAACCCCCCTGGGCAGGAAAGTGCTTGCCGAGATGCTTTCCTCGGGGAACGGCCCCAGGATCCTTCCGGATCTCAAGCATATGAGCGGTCGGGCCCGTGAGGAATTGTATACGCTCAGGGAAACAGGTGCCCTCGGGCCTTCGGATTTCCCACTCCTGATCTCCCATGGGGCCTGCAATGGCCTGAAATCCTTTCAGGACCCTTATCCGGGTCCGCTGCCAACGGCCCGCCTGATGAATCCGGTGGAGATCAACTTTTACGATTCGGAAATCATCGCTCTGGCCCGAAGCGGCGGCCTGATCGGACTGCAGCTGGATGAACGACGGATCGCCAGCAAAACAGCCCTGGGAGAGGTGAAGCACACCCTTTTACGCCATAAAATAATGCATTACCGCTCTGAACTGTTGTGGCGACAGGTACAGCATATAGCCGAAACCCTGGACCAGGCAGGAGAATTCGCCTGGGATTGTATGGCCATCGGATCCGATTTTGACGGGATCATCGATTCCCTGAACGGCTTCTGGACAGCTGAAGAACTTCCCTTTCTTTCGGACTTTTTAGAACGTCACGCCTATAACTACCTCAAAACTGCCACGTGGCGCCTTCCAGAAAATAAAATCGATGCAGACCAGGTGGTGGAGCGGATTTTTTCCCGGAACGGACATCGCTTCCTAAAGGAGCATTTTCGGGTCCTTTCCTGACCGATATCGCCTGATTTGGCAGTAAAGGTGCGGTTCATCGAAAACACCGTGTGTATTTCATCGAAAAAAAGGTACCGTATGTAGGGAAATCCTTCATTTCCTTGTTTACTTGTATACCCCAATGATAAAAACCTAAATCCTTACTGAAATGAAAGTACCTACTTTAAGCGTATTTCTGATGGCCCTGACGTTTGTGCTTTGGGGCTGTTCAGATGGAGACGACATCCCTGAGGGCACCGGCAAGCTCAACGTTTTCCTGGTGGATGCCCCCTTTCCCACGGACCAGGTAGCTGAAGCCAACGTTACGGTATTCAAGGTGGATGCCCGGCTATCAGGCTCCGGTTCGAAACAGGATCCGGAATCCATGGAAGCGGGAGATTCCATGGGGGGCTGTATTACCCTGACGGAGGATGAGATGGGTCCCATCAACCTGCTGGAACTGGTAAACGGTGTCTCTGAACAACTGGTGAGCATTGAAGTGCCGGCCGGCACAAACGACCTGATCCGTGTGTATGTGAAGGATCCGAACATCGTCATGAAGGATCCGGAAGCCACCACGTATGACCTCAAGGTGCCCAGTGGGGCCCAGAGCGGGATCAAGGTCTTCCTGGATCCCCCGCTTCAAGTGGTCGGGGGTCTTACAGAAGAACTGACCTTGGATTTTGATGTAACCCGGAGTTTTGTACCCAAGGGGGGAAGTATCAACAATCCGGATGGGATTACCGGGTTTAATTTCACCCCGGTGATCCGGGCTGGTATTTCAAGTACTACAGGTACGCTCGCTGGAACTGTGACCACAGAGGGAGCAGGCGGAGCAGTACCGGTGGCAGGAGCCATGGTGACCCTTTACGACCTCGAAAATACCGAAGTGACCTCCACGATGACGGGTTCGGATGGAGGATACACCTTTCCCGGAATAGATCCGGGAATCTATTCCCTTGAAGTTAGTGCCGCCGGCTTTGAACCCCAGTCTGCGGAAGGGGTTGAGGTCGTGCTGGCCAATAAAACTACCCGGGATTTTACCCTGGTCCCAGTCGGAGGAGATGGCGGATTATAGTTTAGTTGATTCCTTTTTTTGATGCCCGGGGGTGTGGTCTTTTTGGCTGCACCCCTTTTTTTGTCCGGGATGTACGCGAGAACATTGTGATTCTTCAGGATTCTGCCTACTTTACGCAAAAACTACATGGATCTCAAAGGACAAAACATACTGGTGACCGGTGCCTCTCAGGGCATAGGAAGGGCCATCGCAAGGGAACTCATGGCCAACGGTGCCCGGGTCGTCGCACATTATAATTCCCACCGGCAGGCGGCACTGGACCTCATTGCTGAATATCCGCAAACCAAATCCATCGCCCTGCAG
>JAWWDW010000125.1:0-5922 GCA_033719735.1 Robiginitalea sp.
TCAGGAAACTGACCGCTTTGAAAAGCGTAAATTCTTTTTTGATGATTATATCGATTACAAAACCCCCGGAACAAGAGCGAGTAAGAGTCCGGACAATAAAATGTTTTTTAGTGTTGGATCAGGGATCATTGTTGCGCAGAAATCTCAAAATGGTTCATATGAAGTGAATACCGAAACCTTCAGGGACCTCAAGAATTTCCGTATTTACAGCATATATCCGGAAAAACCAAGACCGGACGGGACAAGGTTGGTCTGGTTTTCAGGTCCTGATGGAGTGATACGGTACGAGGGGAACCTCGAAAAACCAAATATACCGGATTTCCATGTGGATATCAGAAAGGTGTCCATTGCCGGAGATTCAGTAGTTTTTTCTGGAAATATTGATGTCCCCGATAATCTTAAATTTCCCTTTGAGAAGAATTCTGTTAGCTTAAGTTACGCAGCCCCTCTTTTTATTGCCCAAAAGGAAATACAATACAGCACCCAACTGGAAGGCCTGAGCAACACCTGGTCGGACTGGACATCGCAGACCGTAAGGGAATACATTAACCTGCCGGCGGGGAATTATACCTTCCGGGTACGGGCACAGAACGTTTATGGGGACATTTCCGAGGAAGCTTCGGTATCCTTTTCGATCATCCCCCCCTGGTACCGCACCTGGTGGGCCTACGCCCTGTATGCCGTGGGAGCCCTGGCCTTACTGTATTTTATCGTCCGGGCCCGGACCCGCATCCTGGTCAACCAGCGCAAGATGTTGGAAGATAAGGTGGAACGGCGTACGCAGGAAGTGCAGCAAAGGCTGAACGAGCTGGCCACGGTAAATTCCGTCAGCCAGGCCCTGAACGACAAGCTCGAACTCGACAAGCTCATCGAGCTGGTGGGCAACAAGATGAAGGAGGTCTTTAATTCCGACATCACCTATCTGGCGATCCTCGATAAAGAGGCGGGTATCATCAACTTCCCCTACCAGGAGGGCGACAATATGGCTCCCTTAAAACTGGGCGAGGGGCTTACTTCACGCATCATACAGACCGGCGAGCCTTTGCTGATCAACAAGGATGCGGATATCGTTGCCGAATACAATAAATACGGCCTTCAGCAGACCGGGAAACAGGCGGTCTCCTACCTGGGGGTGCCTATTCCCGTTGAGGATGAGATCATCGGGGTGCTCAGCGTACAGAGCATGACGCAGGAGGGCCGGTTTAACGATGAGGACAAGAACCTGTTGAGCACCATTGCCAGCAATGTGGGGGTAGCCCTCCACAATGCCGAACTCTATGAGGAGGCCAAGGAAGCCAAGGCCCGGGCCGAGGATGCCAACGAGGCCAAAAGCGCGTTCCTGTCCACGGTCAGCCACGAGCTCCGCACGCCCCTGACCTCGGTGCTCGGGTTTGCGAAGATAATCCGCAAACGATTGCTGGATAAGGTCTTCCCGGCCGTGCAGTCCGATGACCCCAAACTCAAGCGCACCATGAATCAGGTAAGCGATAACCTGGATGTGGTGGTTTCCGAAGGGGAGCGCCTCACCACCCTGATCAACGACGTACTGGATTTGGCAAAGATCGAATCGGGCCGCATGGAGTGGAACATGAAACCCATCCTGATCCAGGATGTGATCGGAAGGGCCTTGTCCGCCACCTCCTCATTGTTTGAAGAAAAGGATTTAAAACTCAAAAAGAACATCCCCGAAAACCTGCCGCTGATCCACGGGGATGCCGACAAGCTCATACAGGTGGTGATCAACCTGCTTTCCAACGCCGTGAAGTTTACGGATAAAGGGACGGTCTCTGTGGAGGCTTATCAGGACAACAACCAGCTCATTGTTGAGGTTCAGGACTCGGGTATCGGGGTGGCCGAGGAGGACCGGCACAAGATCTTCGAGCGCTTCCGGCAGGCGGGGGATACCCTTACCGACAAACCAAAAGGGACCGGGCTTGGGCTGCCCATTTGCCGGGAAATCATCGAGCACCATGGGGGGATTATCTGGATGAAGAGCGAATTGGGCGAGGGGAGCACCTTCTTTTTCTCGCTTCCCATCATGGGTGAAAAGGGCGACCAGCCCGTGGAGCTGGACCGCATCCTGAAGAGCCTCAAAAAGCAGATCAAACACACCTCCCATAAGAAATCGGACGCTGCCCCCACCATCATGGTCGTGGATGACGACACCCCCATCCGCTCCCTGCTCAACCAGGAACTTTCGGACGCGGGCTATCACGTTAAGGAAGCAGCAGACGGGAAGGAAGCTCTTGATATGGTCCGCATCAGCAAACCCGATCTGATCATTCTGGATGTGATGATGCCGGAGATCAATGGATTTGATGTGGCGGCAGTGCTGAAAAATGACCCGTCCACGATGGACATCCCCATCATCATCCTGTCCATCGTACAGGATAAGGAACGGGGCTACCGCATTGGGGTGGACCGGTACCTGACCAAACCCATCGATACCGAAAAGCTCTTCCACGAGGTGGATGAACTCCTGGAACAGGGGGTTTCAAAAAAGCGGGTACTGGTGGTGGATGAGGATGCCTCTACCGTAAAATCCCTTACCGACGTGCTCACCGCCAGGGGGTACAAGGTCATGGAGGCAGGCCCTGACAAACTCATGGAGCGAGCAGCGGAAATCAAGCCGGATATCATCATGCTAAAATCCCTGAAGGGTGCGGATGAGAAAGCGGTAAAAGAGTTAAAGTTTCAAAAAGGGATGGAACACGTGATGTTTTTTATCTACCAATAACCTGCAAACCATAAACAACAAATCGAACCTATGAGTAAAAAATTGTTGATCGTAGATGACGAAGCCCATATCCGTATGTTGATCGAGCAAACCCTCGAGGACCTGGAAGACGAAGGCGTGGAACTGCTCTTTGCCGACAACGGGGAAAAGGCACTGGCCATCATACAGGAGGAAAAGCCGGACCTGGTCTTTCTGGATGTGATGATGCCAAAAATGAACGGGATGGAGGTTTGTCAAAAGGTTAAAAAGGAATTGGGTATTGAGGGGGTTTACATCATCCTGCTCACCGCCAAAGGGCAGGAAGTGGACCGGCAGAAAGGCCTGGAGATGGGTGCCGACCGCTACATGACCAAACCCTTCGACCCGGATGAAATGCTTTCGGTAGCCGAGGAAATTTTAAATACCTAGACTGCACACCATGCCCGCTACCACCTCCCAGAAAGCCCTGAGGCACCTTCTTAAGCGCGATCCTGTATCCAGGGACCTCCTGAAAGGCCTGTGTGAAAAATTCCAGGTCGATTTCTGTTTTGAGGATACCCGCAGGGCCGTGCTTTGGGGCAGGCGGGACCGAATGAAAAAATCCCTGCCTTTGGAGTTCGAGGGGGAGCCTCTGGGGACTTTTTATTACAGCTCGGACAACGCATTGCCCATTTTTGAGGTGGTCAGGGTGCTTTTTCAGAAAGAGTGGGAAAAGAAAAAAATCGGGAAGGAAGTATTGGGGCTTTACCGAGAAATCAACATGATCTACGACCTGAGCGAGATGATTTCGGAGAAGATCGACGCGGAATCCATTGCAGAGGTCGCCCTGGGGGAAGCCACGCAGATCATCAATACGACCCATGGCCTGTTCCTTATGTACGACCCGGAACAGGACAAAGTGATCCAACTGGCCGAATTGGGGGAGAATCCCAAAAGCCGGGATTACATCGAAAGCCAGAAAGAAGTCCTTAAAGACCTGATACAAAGGGGTACCTCGGGGATTGTCCCCCCGGGACGCGTGTCGAAGAACCCAGCCTTGCAACACCTGAAGGCAGCCATGTTCGCCCCCTTAAAGGTGAAACACCACACCCTCGGAATCGTCATTCTTGGGCATACGGATGCCCTGGAATACACGGCGGCGGATTTGAAACTGCTGACGACCATCGCGCTACAGTCGGCAACGGCCATCGAAAGTGCACACCTCTACCAGAAAGGCCTCAAAGAGGTGCAGGACCGGGAAGAGGCCATCCGAAAAATTCACGACGCCAGCCAGAAGTTCGTTCCTTCGGAATTCATCAAATCTTTGGGCAAGGCCAAGATCACGGAGGTTTTCCTCGGCGACCTGGCCGAACGGGAAGTAACGGTGGTCTTTGTGGATATCCGCGATTTTACCACCATTTCAGAAGGGTTGAGCCCAACGGATAACTTTTTGTTCGTCAATGCCTTCAACAACCGGATGGGCCCTGTAATCCGAAAGAACAGGGGGTTTATCATGCAGTACCTGGGGGATGGCTTTATGGCGCTTTTTCCCGCGGGGTCCCAGGATGCACTGAACGCCTCGGTGGAAATGCACCAGGTGCTGCAGCAGTACAACCGGGAGCGGACTGAAAGGGGCCGGCTTCCCGTCAAAATTGGGGTGGGCATGCAAAACGGGAAGTTGATCATGGGCATTACCGGGGACAGGGAGCGACTGGATGCCGCCATTATTTCCGACACTGTCAATACCGCGGCCCGCATTGAGGGGCTTTCCAAGCACTACGGAACTTCGATCCTGCTGACAAAGGAGTGCAAAGACAGCCTCACCAACCCGGACGAGTTTGACTTCCGTTACCTCGGACGCGTGCAGTTGAAGGGAAAGACCCGGCCCATAGACCTGTACGAATGCATCAACGGAGATGAAATCGGTCTGCGGAAACACAAGCTGACCAACCTCGACACATTTGATCAGGCCATGGAGCTGTATTTCAACAAGGAATTTGCCATGGCGGCGGTGACCTTTCAGCAAATCGTAAAGTTGAACCCGGAGGACCGGCCGTCTAAATTGTTTCTGAACCGGGCCGCCAGGCTAATCACCCAGGAACTGGAGGATAACTGGAAAGGGGTGGAAACGATACACACCAAGTGACCTTCATTAATTTGAAGCCCTGTTGCTGGTATGTTTGAAATTTGATTTTATATTTGCAGTCCTCAAATGCAGGCGTGGTTCGCCTTCGCCAGCCTTTTTTAAATCCGGTCAGGCTTGGTTTAAGGGCTTCGGCGAATAAAATGGGGGTAATTTCTTACCTGGCTTTGTCTCCAATGGCATAGCCAGGTTGAAATTGGAAAGTATGCAGGCGTGGTGGAATTGGTAGACACGCTAGATTTAGGATCTAGTGCCGCGAGGTGTGTGGGTTCGAGTCCCTCCGCCTGCACGCAGTGAAGGCTCATCCGACAGGATGGGTCTTTTTTTTTAAAGACGGAGGGACGAGAAGTTTATGCCGCTTTTTTAGCGGTAAGTCCCTCCGCCTGCACTAAGTGAAAGATGCCTCCCAACGGGAGGCTTTTTTTATGGCCCATGGCGGAGTTTACCCCGCAGTCCAAGTACTGCGGGGCCTGCACGAGTGGAGATAGCCTCCCAGCGGGAGGCTTTTTTATTGCCCATGGCGGAGTTTACCCCGCAGTCCCAGTACTGCGGGGCCTGCACTAAGTGAAAGATGCCTCCCAAACGGGAGGCTTTTTTATGGCCGAGGATATGGTGTGTCAGAATGTGGTAGTCTATCCATCAGGGTCTCAGATGGGTTTCCTTTCGCCCTGCATGTATTTTTGATAGTAAGGGGCATGCAGGAGAAAAAATTTAGTACATTTGCCGCCGGTTTTGTACTTTTGTACGCCCTAAGAAGGTGTGGTGGCCCCGATAGCTATCGGGGGGAGACACGCAAAATACTGCAACTTTTATTGCCGGGTTCAACGGAGCATTATGCAGGTGTGGTGGAATTGGTAGACACGCTAGTTTCAGGTACTAGTGCCGCAAGGCTTGGGAGTTCGAGTCTCCCCACCTGTACGGTTGACAGCCCATCGTTTTTCGATGGGCTTTTCTTTTTGTTGCCGGGAGACGAGAAGCCTGTCCCGACGGCTGTCGGGGAGTCTCCCCACCTGTACAGTTGACAGCCCATCGTTTTTCGATGGGCTTTTCTTTTTGTTGCCGGGAGACGAGAAGCCTGTCCCGA
>JAWWDW010000126.1:0-5890 GCA_033719735.1 Robiginitalea sp.
ATGAGTTATCCGTTGCCATGGGGATTGTGAAAATCGCGGAAACCGAGACTGAAAAGGCCGGGGCCCGTGAAGTGGAGGCCATTGAACTGGAAATCGGCACCCTTGCCGGGATTGAATTTGAGGCCCTCGATTTTGTATGGCCGGTGGCCGTGAAGGATACGGTCCTGGAAAACGCGGAAAAACGGGTGGAAGTTGTTCAGGGAAAGGCGCGTTGTATGGATTGCGACACGGTTTTTGAAATGACGCAGTTTTACGATGCCTGTCCTACCTGCAGCAGTAATTTAAAGGCGATCCTGCAGGGAAAGGAATTGCGCGTGAAGGCACTGGAAGTGGTTTGAACAAGGGGGTATCCCATTAACTTAAAAAAATTAGATTATGTGCGGAACTTGCGGATGCGGAAGTGAAGAAGGCGGGGTTCGGATCCTGGCCCCCTCCATCGGAGTTGAAGGGAGTGTACAGGGCCACCACCATCATGGGCATTCCCATGAACACGGTCATCACCACCCTCATGACCACGGCCACGACCATCACCATCACCATCATCACGGCCATACTCACGACCAAGGCCATCACCATCACCACGGGGATGGGGTTACGATGGCCCCGAATAAAAAAGTGATCGAGGTAGAACAGGACGTACTCCACCAGAATCAGGTTATGGCTGCGCGGAACCGGGGGTATTTCGAGGCGCTGAATATATTTTCACTCAACCTGGTGAGTTCTCCGGGTTCCGGCAAGACCGCCTTGCTGGAGCGCACCCTGAAGGACCTTAAGGACAGTCTTCGTTTCTATGTCATTGAAGGGGACCAGCAAACCGTCAACGATGCCAACCGGATCGCGGCCCTGGAGGTGCCCGTAATGCAGATCAATACGTGAAAGGGCTGCCTCCTCGAGAGCGATATGGTTTTTGAAGCCGTCAAACAGCTTAAGATGGAACCGGATTCCATTTTAATGATCGAAAATGTGGGGAACCTGGTGTGTCCCTCCATGTTTGACCTTGGGGAACAAAAGCGGGTGGTGATCATCAGTACCACGGAAGGGGAGGACAAGCCCATCAAGTACCCGGACATGTTCCACACCTCGGATGTGTGCATCATCAATAAGATAGACCTGATGCCCCACCTGAATTTCGATCTGAACCGCTTGAAGGATTATGCCCTTCAGGTAAACCCAAACCTGCAATTCTTTGAAGTTTCCGCCACCACGGGAGAAGGCATGGATGCCTGGTACACCTGGTTGAAGGAACAACTTCAGAAATCTTAAAACAGGAAACCTATGTGCCTTTCGATTCCCGGCAAACTCATCGAAATTACCGAAACCCTGGATGAAACCTTCCGGCTGGGCCGGGTCTCTTTTGACGGGGTAGTCAAGGAGGTCAACCTGACCCTGGTTCCCGAGGCAGAGGCAGGGGATTACGTGATGGTGCATGTGGGGGCGGCTATCGCCGTGGTAAATGAGGAAGAAGCCATGAAGACCTTTGAAATTCTCCGACAACTGGGAGAACTGGACGAACTTGAACCCGGAACGACCGGCACCTGAAACCCTGCCCGTGCCGTATTTCGAACTAAAAAAAGGGGACCTGAAATTTCCACCTGCACATTTTGCAGACCTCGACGGGCTGCTGGCAGTTGGCGGGGATATGTCTGCTGAGCGCTTGCTTCACGCCTACCAGAGCGGGCTTTATTACTGGCACCATCCCATGAAGCACGTCAAATGGTGGTCGCCGGACCCCAGGATCGTTTTGGAAACGGAATCGGCCCCAGCAGCAGCTCCTGATCTTTGTCCCGGAAGTACTACCACTACAAATGAGGCTTTCGAAGGGTTGCTCAGGTTGTGCCAGGACCACTACAACGTGCAGGCAGCAATGACGCCTGCCTGGCTCTCTGAACGCATGTTCCGGATCTTTATGGAACTGGACGGGAAGGGATTGGTATACTCCCAGGAGGTTTGGCGGGATGGAGACCTGGTGGGTGGCTTTTTCGGGATCTGCCTGGGCAACCTTTGCTTTGGGGAATACACCGTGGAATCCGTGACAGGGGCTGGCGCCCGGGCTATCCTGCAGGCCGCGGCAGGACTGAAGAAAAAGGGGGTCCACCTTATGGACATGCAAAAGGAGACCGCCCGTACAGATCAACTGGAGTACCAGGAAATTTCAAGGGTTGCCTTTATAGACCTGTGCAGGGTGGCAGCATCCGAATACGAAACGGCTTCTAAACCCAATCCGTCATGAATGATTTTCAATACCATCTGGATAAGGCAGAGCAGCATCTGAAGGCCTCACAGCCCGATCTGGCGGTGCCGGAATATCAAAATGCCATGAACGCAGCTCCACCCGGAGCGGTACGGATGCACCTGAGCAATACGCTGGCACGGGTCCTGGAATTGCAGGGAAACAAAAAGGAGGCCGTATCCCAGTTCCTGCAAACCCTGGATACCGCAACTCCCGGAGCATCAATTGGGATGGAACAGCGTGCCATTGCCCTCAACAACCTGGGCCGCCTATCCCTTCCAAAGGAACCGAAATCAGCGATCGGCTATTTCGATAAGGCCATCGCCATTTATGAGGACCTTTCCGGGGAAAACCCGGACTATAAGACCCACCTGGCCCATTCGCTCATGGCGCGGGGAGAGGCGTATTACCTCCGTGAGCAATACTGGTTTTCAAAGAAAGACTACAAAGCGGCCATGGAACTGCGGAACGAGGACGCGGATGTCCTGAGTGATGAAATGCGGGCCCTGGCACACTACCAGCTGGGGGCCATCTATACGGACGAATTCAATGCCCATGATGCGCGCACGAATTATCAGAAAGCCCTTGAGATCTACCTGCAAGCCATGGAGTCGGATCCCAGTACATACCGCCCCCTGGTCGCCGCATGCCTGAACAACCTTGCCGTTACCCTCATCCAGATGGAGGAATACGAGAAGGCTGCCGCCCATTATGAGCGTACCCTGGAACACTATAAAACCCTGAGCGCCGAAAGGCCTGAAGTATTCCGCCCCTATCTGGCTTCGACCTATGCAAATATGGGGGTTCTCCTGGCAGATAAAATGAAACAGTATTCCAGGGCATACCAGGCAAACGAAAATGCCATGGCCCTTTACAGGGAACTGGCGGAAACCCATCCGGAACGGTATACCCATTACCTGGCCACCGCCTATCACAACGCCGGGATCTATACGCTTGAAACATCTTCCTGGCCTCAGGCAGCCTCATTTCTGTCCAGGGCCCTGGCGCTTCGAAGAGACCTGGAAGCAAAAGAACCAGGAGCCTTCAGGGCAGATTATTGTGCGACTGCCCTCAACCTGCTGGAATTCTATCAGCGGAAACTGGAGGAGGAGAAAAACCTTGAATTCAAGGCTCGCGGGCTGGCCTTACTGGGGGAAACCGCCGCTTACCTCGAGGACCTTCCCGAATTACCCGCTACAGAAAATATGAAAAGCGATTTCGGGTACTTCGAAAAATATTTCAACGCGGTGGATGAACAGGAGGTCCGAACCCTGGATATCCTGCAGAAAATCCGGGCCTGGGACCATGAAATAGACAGCACCCTGGTCATTGACGAGAAAAAAGGGTTTCAGGATAAGATCCTGGGGATCCTGCGGGATTTTTACCGGGATTTTCCGGAGAATAGGGTGCTTTTAAAACCCTATGTCCTTGCCCTGAACAATACTGCCTGGCTACACCTTTGTAAACGGGAAATCACGGAAGCCCGAAAACTCCTGGAAGAGGGGATTGATTTGGGATTGCCCCTTCCCGCATTGGGCTGTAACAAGGCCCACTGTGACCTGATCGAAGGGAAGACCGATCAGGCGCTGCAGGCCTACAGGGGGTTGTTTGGCCAAAAGGATGAATCCGGGAAGGATTTTCGTGAAGTAATCGGAAAGGACCTGCAAAAACTCGATGCTTACGGGCTCTTACCCACCCCGTCAGGAGAACTTCTGCCGTCCCTCGATATGCCGGCTTGAGGCACTGTTGTTTCATGATACGGGAAGGTCCTTCAATTCCTGCCGGGGCAGATGCCATTTTTTCAGGCAGGCCTTCGTACCTTTAGAGGAGGACATATAAATTCAAAAACATGAAAGGTATACAATGGATGCTCCTGCTGGGATTTACCCTGGTTATGGCCTGTGGGCCCGGGCCGAAGCAGGAAGCCGTAGTGGAAGAGGTCATTCAAAAGGAAGCCCCTGCCCCCGATTACAACCCTGAAGCAAAATTGTCGGAACTGGGGATAGTGCTCCCCACCCCCGCTACTCCGGTGGCCAATTACGTGAATGCCGTCCGGGCCGGAAATTTGCTTTTTTTGGCAGGGAAGGGTCCAAAAAAGGCTGACGGGGCATATGTAACCGGAAAACTGGGAAGCGATCTGACCGTGGAAGAAGGGTATGAGGCGGCCCGGCTGGCCGGGATTAACCAGTTGGCGGTACTCAAGGCCGAACTGGGGAACCTGAACAGGGTAAAGCGCATTGTCAAAGTACTGGGGATGGTCAACGCAGGCCCAGATTTCACCGACCAGCCTGAAGTGGTGAACGGATTCTCCGACCTGATGGTGGAGGTTTTTGGTCAACGCGGAAAACACGCAAGAGCTGCCGTTGGGATGGGTTCGCTGCCCAGGGGTATTGCCGTGGAGGTTGAGATGGTGGTGGAGGTTTATGAGGAGTAGTGCAGGGTGTTTTTGGAGAATACCCTTGAATTATGTTGAAATTCTGAGGGTCTACTGATTGGAGGTTGCAGCGTTGTGGAGTAACTTTTCCTTGAGGGGAGGTGGGGTATTCATTTTACCCCATCAGTACAAGGGAATGAAATCGTTAGTTTTTTGCTTCTGCTTCGTTTTCCAAAGCTTATCGTTCGTCATCTTTAGAATACTGTCTGAAATGCCAGGTTAAACCAGCCGTTAGAAGTTCTTTCTTCGTGTTCTGGATTCAATTTCCTCTTCAATTAGTTTGATCACTGCATTGGTTTGTTGAACAGCTTTTTTCTTATAATTAGTCGAGCCATTTCTTAGAGATAATCGTATGCTAACCATATTAAAAAATTCAGTGTCATTAAGCCAGTTATAGTAGTCATTGGGTATGTATGTGTCATTTACATTTGTGAAGTGTTTTTGGTAAAGAGGCATCACCACAGCTGGCCAAAGTTGATCTTCAAGCCTTTTTGTTTCTTGCATAAGTCTTGGATAATCTACTTCAAATAAATTTACGATTGCCATTCTTAAACTATCTGATTGGATTATTTCAAGACCCGATGACTTCATTGTCTGAAATGCTGAAGTAATCAAAAGGACATCGGGACAGTAATCTATATCGAAAAGATAATTGGAAATAGAATCATTATATGGCAGCCTATTATCGGGGAGTTTTAAAATGTAATCAAAACTCCTTATACTTTCGGTTTGCACCCTAATATCGCTTTCCAGATTACTTACATTAGTTAATAGATTCGACCTTAACTCACTCATTAATATCAGCTCTCTTTTGTTCTGTTTGATATTTCCATTCCAATTATCGATCTGCAACGCAATCAAAATCCCAATTACTACCAAAAGGATTTCTCCAATAGCATACCTGGAATACTGGAAGAACTTGTTGTCTTTGGCGAGTTGTTTGCGGATTCGATTAAAGAAGCGTGGCATGGGTTGGTTGTTGCCCCTTCAAATTACGAAAAAGGAAATTATGTTATGTAATCCAGGCTATCATTCCATAACGGTAAAGGAAAAAACAAAATGAACGAAGCCGATTTTAAGAAGTATGCCTACCAGGAATTAGTCAGGTGCCAACGCTATAAGCAGATATGTCAGCGAGCCACCAATACAGCCATTAAAAGCAAGGCTTTCTTCCCCTGGTGTATTAAACGGTGTCAGTTACAACAGATAGACATTTACTCCCAGGA
>JAWWDW010000127.1:0-5847 GCA_033719735.1 Robiginitalea sp.
AGTACCAGAGCCGGGATTAGCAGGGCGTAGGTAGCGATTTTTGTAAATGATAATTTCATAGCTCAAAGGTTTTATAGATCATTTTTGATTTGGGTATTTACAACAACCTAAACGCAAGGAACCCTACCCATATTTTATTTTTTTTAGAAGCGGATCCGCAGGTGGATGTCTTCTGAACCCACCTCAAATTGTACCGCGTCAAAGGACGGGGGCCCCATGCTCATGTCGTTCCCGCTCATCGCATAGGGTTCTTTGGGCATGCCACCCGGTTCGAAATCCATTTGCTGGTTGGAGTTCATGTCGTGCAGGACGGAAATGGCATAGGTGCCCGGGGGTACCTTGTCAAAAGAAAAGGTGAGGGCTCCTTTTTGAGCGTCGGCTTTGAAATTGGCCATCCCCGGCCCTTTCATGAAGGAATCCCTGGTGTGCAGGGCCGCCAGGATTTCCCCCTGGTCATTCAGCACGTTTTCAAGGGTGACGGTTACCGTAACGCCGTCGGAGTGCCCCGAAGGCGCTCCCAAAAGAGAAAAAATGGCTAGGATCAAATAGAGTAATGGTTTCATGGTGTGCATGGTTTTTGTTTTCTTTGACAAAGATGCAGGGGAGCAGGCCTGCCACCCAAGTCCGAATTCCTGAATTGTAGAAATCAACAGATGAATTGTGCTTTGTTCCTTACCATGGCTGGGAGCACTGCCTATAGGGTAAGTTCCATTTGAATGTTACAGCGCTGGTAGGGGGACTCCTCCCCGGAAAACTCCTTAAAACCCAGTTTTTTATAGAGTCCAATGGCGGGTTTCAGGATCGTATTGCTTTCTAAGAATATTTTTTCAGCCCCCAGGCTCCGGGCTTTTTCGAGGATTGCTACCCCCAGTGCCATTCCGACGCCCCGTCCCTGGAACTCGGGGGCCACCCCCATTTTGGTCAGTTCGAAATCAAAACCCTCCCGGTCCGATGGTACCAGGGCGCAGGTCCCTGCCGGCTGCCCTTCCAAAAGGGCCACCAGGATGTGCCCCCCTTTCTCAAGGACATGGGTCTGCGGATCGTGGAGCAGTTGGTAGTCTTTATCCTCCATCTCGAAATACCGGTGGATCCACCATTCGTTCAGCTCGCGGAAGGCATGGCGGAAGCGGGGTTCGTAGTCCAGGATCTCCATATGCTGCATGCCCTAATCCAATGTAGCCCAGACCTTTTCAATCAGGGTTTTGGTCGCCCGGATGCCTTCAACCTCCGGAAGTTGCGACCCCTCGTATTCGATCCCGATATGCCCGTCAAACCCCGAATCCTTCACTTTTTGAAGCAATGCCCTGTAGGGTAGCAGGGTTTCATTCCCTTCCGCGTCAAAATCATAGGATTTGGCGCTTACCCCTTTGGCATAGGGCAGGAATTCGCTGACACCTTTAACCGGGTCATAGGAGTCTGAGCAGCTTCCCCCCTGGGTACTGCCCCATTCTTTGGTGAGGCACCAGTTGCCGAAATCCGGGAGGGTACCCAGGTAGGGATGGTCAACCTCACGAAGGATAGCTGTCATAAAGGCGGCATCCGAGGTATGGTATCCATGGTTTTCCACCAGGATGTGGATACCCATGTCTGCCCCTAATGCTGCCAGCCGCCCCAGGCCGTCCACCAGGGCATTTTTCAGCTCCGGACGGGGCCCCGACCCAAACGCATTTACCCGTATGGAATGGCACCCCAGGATCTTTGCGGCCTCCAGCCAGATGCCGTGACGGCGCACGGCAACCGTTCGTTCCCTGTCATCAGACGCCCCCAACTCGCCTTCCCCATCCACCATGATCAGGAGGCTTTGCACCCCTTCTGAATCTGCCTGTTGCCTGAGTTGGTTCCACAGGGCAGGCTTGCCGATAGAATCCCTGTAGAACTGATTGACGTATTCCACCGCCCCGATGTCGAAGGTTCTTCGGGCTATCTTCGGGAAATTTTCGGCCTTAAGTTCCCCCTTTTCAAGGCTTCGGTGCAGGGACCATTGGGCAAGGGAGATCCTAAGTTCCGGGGGTATGGCAGGGTGTGGCCCCCCGGCGGTCAGGATCCCCGGCCAGCAGGTGCTTAAGGCAACCGAGCCGAGCACAGATTGTTTGAGGAAGGTTCTCCGGGATCCCATACCTAGACGGGTGTTTTGAGATCCTCATCCCGCCTGGTGAGGATTTCGACGATCCAGTAGATCAACTGGCCGACCCCTGAGGCGAAAATAAACAACAGGACCCATACCAGCAGCAGGTTGTTCTCCTTCAGGTTTGGGTTGTAGGCCGCGTGTACAATGTAGTATACCATGCTCCCCAGGGAAAGCAGGACCATCAGGAGGATGATGACCAGAAAGACCCCAAGGCTTCCAAATACGGTGGAGGGGTCCGGCTCCCCTCCATGGGGGAGGTTGCTCAGGATGGAAAAAAGGAATACCCCGTAACCGACAAACAACAGCAGGAGTGAAACCAGGGGGGACAGGGCGAAAAATGCCTGCCAGAACTTGCTTTGTAACATGGTGGGTCGTTTTTATAAAGATATCGAATATTTCGGATGGGGTCAAGGTTGGTTTTGGCGCCTCATGGCCCGGGCGATGGCTGCTGCGTTCCCGCCCCGCTCCAGGAGTTCCTCTGTGATGCGCGGGTGGTCCTCCTGTCGCCCCTGGGAGAGCTTGTAAGCCGCCTCCAGCCCGGTAATCTCGATTTCGAAACCCACGATCCCAACGACTTGCCTGAGCGTGCCAGGGCTCATGGAATCCAGGGAAACCGGATCTTGGGAGTCCGCCTCGTATTTCTCCACCAGGTGTCTGAGGGACTTCCAGAGTTCTTCCCGGCTTTGAGTGCGGTAGCGCCCCCGTATGTGCACGGCGATATAATTCCAGGTGGGTACTTCTTCCTCCCGGTACCAGGAAGCCGATACATAGGCATGGGGTCCATTGAAGATACAAAGCACCTCCGCCCCGTCGGATAGCTGCTTCCACTGGGGGTTGGCCTTTGCAAAGTGGCCTCTGAGGAAGGATTTCCCCCCTTCTTCTTCCAGTTCCAGGGGCAGGTGAGTGGCCATGGGGACTTCCGGGCCGGAAGAAACGAGGATCCCGAAGGCGTGCTGCCTGAGGAATTCACGGACCTCTTCCATGTTTTCATTGCGGTAGTGGGGTGGGATGTACATGTGCCTGCGGTTAGAGTCCGGAATGTACAAAAATTACGACGGGCTTCTCCACATGGGGAGAATTCAATTCATCCTGCGAATCCCACAACTCAGAAACCCAAATGCGGGGTAACTGTACAATTCTGCGTATTCTTGTGAGAGCAGGTGCCCGGCGGGAGCTTTGGCCGGACCGCCTTAATTTTTGCTACCTTTAATCGTCAACAGCGGGGATTCCGTTATGAAATCATTCCTGAAACAGTTCCTCAACGCAACCCTGGTAGGGGTTCTGCTCTATATCATCTTCCTGGCTATTTCCTTTTTTAACGGCAGACCCATCCAGATCGACCGGGACTTCTGGGGGGATTTCCTGCAGCATATGATCTTTTCCTGGATCATATACATGGCCAATGCGCTGTTGTTCATGTATGTGCTCAGGCGCTTTGGTTCCGGACTTTTCCAAAGGAACCGCCTGCTTTTGAGCATCCTGGGGAATATCGCCGTCTCCCTCCTCGCGATTTTTGTGGCCCGCGGCATCATCATCACAGGGCTAAGGGGGGTCGGGTTTGTCGAATTCCTGCAAAGGGAATCCCCTCAGTACTACGTGAATTCCCTGATCATCGCCATGGTGATCTCCGGCATTTTCTACGCCCTGTACTACTATAAATACCGGCAGGAGGGCAAGGTCAAGGAGCAAAAGATCATCGCGGGCACGGCCGAGGCCCGGTTCGACGCCCTGAAAAACCAACTGGATCCCCATTTCCTGTTCAACAGCCTGAATGTGCTCACCAGCCTCATCGAGGAAGACCCGGACCAGGCGCAGCGCTTCACCACCAGCCTCTCCAAGGTATACCGCTATGTGCTGGAGCAAAAAAACAAAGAACTCGTCCCTGTGGATGAGGAATATGCCTTTGCGCGCACCTACATACGCCTGCTGAAGATGCGTTTTGAGGATGGGATCGTTTTTGAGATCCCCGAAAAGAGCAGCAGTCCCGAAGCCAGGATTGTACCCCTTTCCCTGCAGCTGCTCCTGGAGAATGCCGTAAAGCACAACCGGGTGACGCCAGACAACCCCCTGCATATACGGGTGGAGGAAAAAGACGGGTTTATCGTGGTCTCCAACAACCTGCAGCAAAAACAGGTCATGACAAAATCCAGTGGGGTAGGGTTGCAGAATATCCGTTCCCGTTATGCCCTGCTTACCGATCGGCAGGTGCAGGTACAAAAAAAGGAAGCCACATTCAGCGTTGCGGTACCGATGCTTACGCGGAAGCTCCCCCCCGTTCAGAGTCAGGAGGCCTTTATTGAAGACAAACGCTACCTGCAGGCAAAAGAAAAGGTGGAGGCCATCAAGAGTTTCTACGGGAACCTGGGGGCCTACCTGTTGGTCATACCCTTCCTGGCCTGGCTGAACTGGCGGACAACGGATTTCCCCTGGGTCGTTTTCCCTGCGATCGGTTGGGGCTTTGGCCTGGTGATGCACGGGATGGAGGCCTATGGTTACAATCCGCTATGGGGCAAGCGATGGGAGGAACGAAAGATCCGGGAGCTCATGGAACAGGACGACTTCTGAGGTTTGTCCGGCTCGGAGCGGGATTTCGACAGTTCAGTCGGAAATCTTTCGCCCTTGCCCGGATCCTATGGAACTTTGTCCTGTAACCATCAAAAAAACAAACCTCATGGAAGACAAACTTCAGTCCGAGCGTTACCTCAGAGCCCGCCGCAAGGTGGAGTGTATCAAAGGTTTCTACAGCAACCTGCTGGCCTACCTGATCGTAATCCCGCTGCTGGGCTGGATCAACTGGCGTACCACATCCTTTGCATGGGTGCTGTTCCCGGCGATCGGCTGGGGTTTTGGCCTGGCCATGCACGGGCTTAGGGCCTACGGCTACGACCTGATCCTGGGCAGGGACTGGGAAGCGCGGATGATCCGTAAATACATGTCGGAAGACACCTTTTAATACCGAACCATGGAAGATCAAAACAAGGAAAACAAATACATCCGCGCCAAAGAGCGGGTAGAAGAACTCAAGAAGTTCTACGGGAACCTGACCTCCTACATTTTTATAATCGGGCTGTTGGCCGTGATTAATTACCTGACCAATGCGTGGCGGTACCCCTGGTTTCTCTGGGCTGCTTTTGGATGGGGCATTGGCCTGGTATTCCACGCCTTCAGGACCTTTAAATGGAACCCCTTCTTTTCCAGGGACTGGGAGGAACGCAAGATCCGGGAGTTCATGGATGAAGACAAGAAAAGCGGCCGCTGGGAATAGGCGGCAAACGCTGGGATTATGGAAAACAAGAACGAAAAACTGAAACGGGCCAGAAAACGGGTCGAGCAGCTCAAAGGGTTTTATGTGCACCTTGCCGTGTATGTAGGGGTTAACCTCTTAATTGCAGGGTCCATGGTAATCCGAAGCGGGTGGGGTACGGAACCCATCCAAATCTGGGCGATCCTGTCCACCCCTGTATTCTGGGGCATCGGCCTGGGGATCCACGCCCTGAATGTATTTGGGATAAACGGTATCCTGGGCAGGCGCTGGGAAGAGCGACAAATCCGTAAATTTATGGAGGAGGACCGCAAAAAAGCTGAAAAATTCAAATAGGACGAATGCAGGCACTGATCATTGAAGACGAAAAACCGGCTGCCAGAAGGCTGGCCCGGATGCTGGAGCAGGAAGGGGTGGAAGTAACCAAAACCCTGCACTCTGTGGAGGAGTCCATCCG
>JAWWDW010000128.1:0-5831 GCA_033719735.1 Robiginitalea sp.
ACCTCTTCATCCTGGAAATGTTCAACGGCGAATGCCTCCAGGCTCTGCGCTTTCTTCTTTTTTCGGTTCATCTCAAGGATCTCGTGAACCTGTTCCTTGCTGAGGGAATGCCAGCTGGATGGATCATCCTTGTAGGAAAACCATAGAATTCCTTTGAAAATGTCGGTTTTCTGGCAAAATGCCACCCCTTTTTCCGTTTGGAGTTTTGTATCCGTTGGCGGAAAATCTTTCAGGGCATCCAGGTAGGTGTCGAGTTCGTAGTTCAGGCAACACTTCAACTTGCCGCATTGTCCGGCCAGTTTTTGGGGATTCAGGGAAAGTTGCTGATATCGCGCCGCGGCAGTAGTTACCGACCTGAAATCGGTGAGCCAGGTAGAACAGCATAGCTCCCTGCCGCAGGATCCAATGCCGCCAAGCCTTTGGGCTTCCTGCCTGTAACCGATCTGGCGCATCTCGATACGGATCCCGAATGCCTTGGCCATATCCTTGATCAGCTGCCTGAAATCCACCCGATCGTCTGCCGTGTAGTAGAAGGTCGCCTTGGAGCCGTCCCCCTGGAATTCCACATCGGAAATCTTCATCTGCAGGCCTAGAATAATGGCCATCTCCCGGGAGCGCTTTTTAATCTCTTCTTCTTTCCCCCTGACTTTCTTCCACTTGTCGATATCCCGCTGGGTGGCCTTGCGGTAAACTTTGGGGAGATCCGCATCGAGGGGAACTTTCTTTTTGCGCATCTGTACGCGCACCAGTTCCCCCGTCAGGGTCACAACACCCACATCGTGTCCCGATTTTGCCTGGGTGGCGACCACGTCCCCCATACTCAGGGAAAGCGCCTCCGTATTTCTGAAGAATTCCTTTCTGCTATTTTTAAACCGCACTTCCACCACGTCGAAAGCCTGCTGTCCGGCAGGCAGGGACATGTTGGAAAGCCAGTCAAACACCGTAAGTTTATTACAGCCATCCGTGCCGCAGGTACCGTTGTTCCTACATCCGCGCGGCTGTCCACCCTTACCGGTTGAACAACTGCTACACCCCATAAAAGCTATATAAATCCCGGGAAAGCCTGTTGGCGATAGCCCGGAAAGAGGTTCATAATTCAATTACAAGGGTAAAGATAGGATAATTTTAAGTGGGAAGCGAAAACCCGGAGGGGCCCGTTGGGATTCTCCCATAAAGAATCCCCTGCTGAAATGGATTCCATTCCGGCAGGGGATCTGCCCGGTACAGTCGTTAACCACTCAAGGCGTGGCGGCCTGTATGTGACCCGTTACTTTCGTTCTTCCAATACCAGATTTGAGGCGGCAGGTTTTTTGAATTTCAGGACTTCGGACCGCCCCTTTTTAAAGATCAGGTTGCTCTTCGTTTTTCCCTTACGCAGCTTTTTTTGCTCCTCGTAGGGCAGGGCCACGATTTCCATACACGCCTCAGAACAACACTGGTTCATTTCCTTAGCGCATTCCTCACATTGGATAAAAAGGAGGTGGCAACCTTCATTGGCGCAATTTGTATGGGTGTCACAGGGCTTTCCGCACTGGTGGCAATTGGATATCACCTCATCTGATATGCGTTCGGCCCGCCTTTGGTCAAAAACAAAATTCTTCCCCAGGAATTTGTTATCCAGTTCCTTTTCCCGGACCTGCCTGGTGTACTCAATGATCCCGCCTTCCAGTTGGTAGACCTGCTTGAAGCCCTTGTGCCGGTAATATGCACTGGCCTTTTCACAACGGATACCCCCGGTACAGTACATGACCAGCTTCTTGTCTTCTTTGTGGTCCCGCAGCTGTTCTTCGATCAGGTCCAGGGAATCCCTGAAGGTATCTACATCCGGAGTGACCGCATTTTTAAAATGCCCGATTTCACTTTCATAGTGGTTCCTCATATCCACCACGATGGCATCGGGGTCTTCCACCAGTTGGTTGAACTGTTCGGCATCCACGTGAATCCCTTTATCAGTGACGTCAAAACTATGGTCGTCCAGGCCGTCGGCAACGATTTTCCGGCGCACCTTCACCTTCAGTTTCAGGAAGGACTTGTTGTCCTGTTCTATGGCAATGTTCAGTCGGACCCCTTCCAGGAAGGTAATGCTGTCCAAATGGGCTTTAAACGCCTTGAAATTATCTGCAGGGACCGATAGTTGGGCATTTACGCCTTCATGGGCGACGTAGATGCGCCCGAGGACGTCCAGTTCATTCCAATGGATGAAGAGGTGGTTTCTAAGGATTTGGGGGTTCCCAATGTGTGCATATTTGTAGAAAGAGATGGTCAGCCGTTCCTTACCGGCCTGCTCAATAAGGGCTTCTCTCTCTTTTGCACTTAGCGTATTGTACAGTTGCATGCTATACGAATGTGTTAAGTTAAAAGAAATAGAAAGCCCAAAAATAGACAATCCCCTGATAATCTGCATAAAAAAAGAGCCCTGACCTGAGATCAGAGCTCCGGGTGGGACCGCATAAACATCTTTTCCATAGCAATTTTGTGAAATGACTTTGCGGTTTTGCCCCGTATTTTTGCGGAACGATTTTGTTTTATACAAAAGATACATCCCGGGGAAAAAGGTTGCTTTCCCCATTGTGATAATGGCAAAAGAAATGGTAATTTAGCCCTCCACTAAAAAAATACGGAACACCTATGAGCAGTGAGAAAGACGCTAAGCTGAAAGCCCTTAAACTAACCCTGGACAAACTGGACAAAACCTACGGCAAGGGAGCCGTTATGAAGATGGGGGACGATGTGGTCCAGGATGTAGAGGTAATTTCTTCAGGGTCCCTGGGGCTTGACCTCGCACTTGGGGTAGGTGGGTATCCCAGGGGACGGGTCATCGAGATCTACGGACCGGAATCCTCCGGTAAAACTACCCTTACCCTCCACGCAATTGCGGAAGCTCAGAAAGCAGGCGGAATCGCTGCCTTTATCGATGCAGAACACGCCTTTGACCGCTTTTATGCGGAAAAACTGGGGGTGGATATAGACAACCTGATCATCTCCCAACCGGATCACGGGGAACAGGCCCTGGAAATCGCAGACAACCTGATTCGTTCCGGTGCCATTGATATAGTCATTATTGACTCAGTGGCCGCTCTTACTCCCAAGAGCGAGATCGAAGGAGAAATGGGGGATTCGAAAGTTGGCCTGCACGCCCGCCTGATGTCCCAGGCACTCCGTAAACTGACCGGCTCCATCAGTAAAACGCATTGTACGGTTATCTTCATCAATCAGCTTCGGGAAAAAATCGGGGTCATGTTTGGCAACCCGGAAACGACCACCGGGGGAAATGCCCTGAAGTTCTATTCCTCCGTGAGGCTGGATATTCGCCGTTCCACCCAAATCAAGGACTCAGACGGTGTTGTACAGGGGAACAAAACCCGGGTGAAAGTAGTCAAAAACAAAGTAGCCCCTCCTTTTAAGACCGCGGAGTTCGACATCATGTACGGGGAGGGTATTTCCAAAGTAGGGGAAATCCTCGACTTAGGGGTGGCCTACGAGATCATCAAAAAGAGCGGCTCCTGGTTCAGCTACGGGGATACCAAACTCGGGCAGGGGCGTGATGCCGTTAAGGTCCTGCTCCAGGATAACCCGGAGCTTATGGAGGAACTCGAAGGCAAGATCAAGGAAGCCATCGCTGCGGTGAAGGAGTAATCTTCGCCTCCGGATTTCCGGCCATCATCAAGCAACCTTTGCCCTCCGGGCCCATCTAGTTATTGGAGTTTACGGGAGATATCGCCTATGAAGACCCCTTGGAACGTACTTAAGGCCGTCCTGCTCTTACTGGTGCTGAACGCCTGTGATATAGGAGACGATGAGGTTAGCTACCATTTTGTTACCTTAGAGATTATCGATGTTTCCATGCCGGAATCCTTCAATCTGAACGAATCCTATGAAATAGGGGTTACCGTGCTTGTGCCAAACGGGTGCACGCAATTTGAAGGTTTCGATGTTATTTCCGAAGACACCACGGTACGCAATGTGGTGGCCATTGGAACGGAATGGAATGATGTCGCCTGCACCGAGGTGCTTTCTGAAGTGGAAACTACCCTGGATTTTGTTTGTCTTTATCCCGAAACATACCTGTTTCGCTTTTGGACCGGCGAAGATCCACAGGGGGTGCCCCAGTACCTGGAAATAGAGGTGCCGGTAACCCCATAGAGCGAGGTGTCTTTCCCCGTAATGCAACCCACATTTTGACGCAAAAGGATCTCATAAAAAAGTGTATCAAGGGAAACCGGGAGGCCCAGGAGGTCTTGTACCGAACCTATGCCCCGGTCCTCTACGGGGTATGCCTTAAGTATTCCCGGAACAGGAAAGAGGCTGAAGACAATTTGCACGACAGCTTCATGATTATTTATGAGAAAATCCATCAGTACCGGTCCAAAGGGTCATTTGAAGGCTGGCTTAAAAGGATTACCATTAATACCGTGCTGCAGAAATACAGGAAGAAAGAACCCTTGACCCTCCTGTCTGAAGTTCCGGATTTGTATCAGGAGGTTGGAGCCGCCGAGGAAGCAGAGATCTCCCTTGGCCTCCTATTAAAATACATACAGGAATTACCGCACAAATACAGGATAACCTTTAACATGTACGTCCTGGACGGGTATTCCCACAAGGAGATCAGCGAAGCCCTGGGAACCTCAACAGGAACGTCCAAGTCAAACCTGTCAAGGGCGCGGGCCATCCTGCAGGAAAAGATTTTAAAAAAAAAACAAATAGCCTAACATCCTAACCATGGACAACAAAGATTTGGACAAAATGATCCAGGATAAACTGGGGGACTACCGGGAGGCGCCGGACCCCAGGGTCTGGGACCGTGTTCGTGACAGTCTGGATCAGAAAAAGAAAAAAGGCCGTCTGATCCCCCTCTGGCTCCGCCTGGGGGCTGCCGCCGCTGTTATCCTTGCAGGGTTTTTCTGGCTGGCACCCCGGGAAGACCTAAGCACAGACACCCCGGCTGTAAGCCGAACGGCCACCCCTCAGCAGACGCCCGTAGAAGAAGGTATTCAAAGCGAACCTGCGGAAAAAACGCTTCCCGGAACAACCGAAGCCAGCACGGACAGCACTGACCTTCCAGGTGGAGTGAAGGGTTTAGCTGCCACCCCGGGTGAAATGGATGCTGTAGTATCAGCCCCCGGGAAGGCTGACCGTCCTTCCGGAGCAGATTCCATCCAGGAGGCACAGTCGAAGGACCGCATTGCTGTTACAGCCTCCGAAACCAGGGATCGGGCCCTTACTGACAGCAACGGGGTTGTCGCTGAGCAAGGGCGTTCTCAGGAACCGGGGATCCCTTCCCCCGAACAGGCGGATGCCATAGCAGACAGCCCTACGGACCGGTTTACGAAAGATCCCGGGAACACCGAAAAAGAGGAGGCGCAGCCAGAACGGAAGGAGCTCCCGAAAAAATCCATTTTGGAAGCCCTGGAACCACAGGAAGCTGTTGCAGAGACTGAGCGGCAGGAAGGAAAATGGTCTGTCGGACCGAGCCTTGCCCCCGTGTATTTCAATTCCTTTGGAAGCGGATCTCCCATCGCGTCCAACTTTTTGGACAACTCCAAGTCCGGGACCGTCAATATGAGCTACGGCCTTCAGGTGTCGTATCGGCTTTCCAAAAAACTGAGCCTGCGTTCGGGGATCCACCGCGTGGATTACGGTTACAATACGGATGATGTGGTATTTACGTCTTCTCCCACAGCCAGGCCGAGTTCCCTGATCCGGACCATCAGCTATTCGGAAAATTCAAAAAGCCTGGTCGTACACAGCACCCTTGACGGAGGGCCACCACCCCAACAGCAGCCGGCGGCAGCAGATGTCTCTGCCCCGAGTCCTGCCCGGGAGGGCCAGAT
>JAWWDW010000129.1:0-5768 GCA_033719735.1 Robiginitalea sp.
CCGAATACCTTCCGAAGAAAATTAAAATGGCCATTACGGGAAACGGGAATGCGAGCAAGGAACAGGTGGCCCGGATGCTGCAGTCTACCCTAGGTCTTAAGTCGCTTCCCAGGAACCTGGATTGCACCGATGGCCTGGCAGCTGCGGTCTGCCATTTCTACAACCTTGGAAACCCCAGGGGAGGCAAAACGTACTCGGGGTGGGAGGCCTTTGTAAAACAAAATGAAAACAGACTGAAGAAGTAGGTGGGCTGTATGGCTGGTAGGGTAGTTTGGAATTTGGAATTTGGCATTTGGGATTTGAGAAGTTGGGGTAAGGGCCCCCACCCACCCGTATTCAAATTACCGGTTCCATCTGCAACATCCCATCACCTTGGCATATTTCCGATGCCTGCCCTTGCGAATCCGTATTTTTCCCATATCCCAGAATGAGCGGAATCTATTTCCATATCCCCTTCTGCAAGCAGGCCTGCCATTATTGCAACTTTCATTTCAGCACTTCGCTCAAGCACAAGGAAGCGGTCCTGCGGGCCATGGAGCGGGAGCTTTCCTACTTTGCCGGGCAGGGTTGGCAGGGCCCGGCGGAAACGGTCTATTTTGGGGGCGGGACCCCGTCCCTTTTAGGCGTGGATGAGATCGAACGTTTTATTGAACGGGTATCCCGGCTGTTTGGAATGGCAAAGGGGGCTGAGGTTACGGTGGAGGCGAACCCGGACGATCTGGATGTAACGAAAATACAGGCCCTTAGGGACAGCCCGGTCAATCGCTTAAGTGTGGGGATCCAGTCTTTTGACGCAGACGAACTTCAATGGATGAACAGGGCCCATACCCCTGCACAGGCCCTGGAATCCCTGGAGGGGATTGCCCGGAATTTTGAGAATTATTCCCTGGACCTTATTTATGGGATCCCGGGCAGTGATCTGAAACGATGGGAATCGAACCTGTCCCGTGCGCTGGAATTCAACCCCCCGCATATTTCGGCCTACGCGCTTACGGTGGAGCCAAAAACAGCCCTCCATTCCTTTGTGAAACGCGGACTCAGCCCGGACGTGGATGAAGGGGCGGCACAGGAACAATTTCTACATCTGGTACAATCCCTGGAAGAAAAGGGATATGACCACTACGAGATTTCGAATTTTGCCCTGCCCGGCTTTTATTCCCGCAACAATTCGGCGTACTGGCAGGGGAAGTCCTACCTGGGGATCGGCCCGGCGGCACATTCCTACGACCGGAAGAAAAGATGGTGGAATCCGGCACACAACCTCCGGTATGTAAAGGCCCTGGAGCAGGGAGGGTTCCCCGGGGAAGTAGAGGCGCTTTCCACCAGGGACCAGTACAACGAAGCCGTGATGATGGGGCTGAGGACCCGTTGGGGCGTATCCCTTACAAAGGTCCGGGAGGAATATGGTCCAAAGTACGAGGCCTACCTGAAGCGTCAGGCCGACCCCTACCTTCGGGAACAACTGTTGTTTCTGGATGACAATACCCTTTACACCGCCAGGAAGGGCAAATTTTTGGTGGATGGGATTGCCAGTGACTTATTTATGATTAATTTGAAGTGAAATCCATCAGGGTTTTATTATGAAGATGACGTTTCATCAAAACGGAACCGCATGGGAAGTGGACCTGGATGCAGGGGTAGATGTATCCATTGCTGTTGACGGGAAGGGTTCCGGGGTGCGTGCCTGGGGACTGAAAGCGGCCGAGATAAGGCCACACCGGGAAGGGGGTTTTACCGGAAGTGTAAAGGCCGGGGCTTCGGTGAATTTTAATGATATCAGCTTCAACCCCCATGCCCACGGCACCCATACCGAGTGTATGGGCCATATAACCCCTGAGGCGGAATCCCTGCGGGACAACCCACCTCCTGCCTGGCTTTTGGCTACCCTGGTAAGCATTGAGCCCGAAGTGCGGGGGACAGACCGGGTCGTCACCCGGGAACAACTGAAAAAGGCCCTTTCCACCCCGGTTACGAAGGCCGTTGTCCTCAGGACCCTGCCGAACCACGAGGCCAAAAAACAGGCGGATTACTCGGGGACTAACCCACCCTACCTGGAACCCGGGGGCGTGGAATGGCTGCAGCAGCAGGGAGTGGAACATCTGCTTGTGGACCTGCCATCGGTAGATCGGGAAGAAGATGGGGGTGCGCTGGCAGCACACAAAGCTTTTTGGGGCCTGCCGGAACGTCCAAGGCCTAAGGCAACGATCACGGAATTCCTGTATGTGCCAGATCAATTGATGGATGGGACGTATCTTTTGAACCTGCAGGTGGCTGCGTTTGATAATGATGCCTGCCCGAGCCGGCCCGTGCTGTTCCCCCTGGAACGCGTGCAGGAATAGAGGGGTTATTAGAGGGAGTATGCTGGTGGCATTTTGAATAAACCATTCGTTCGCACTTAAAATACAAGCCTTATGGCGGAATTATTACTCGGATTACTTTTGGGAGCACTGCTCATGTGGTGGGGATATGCCTTCTTTAACCGAAAAAAGCAGAAGGAACACACCGTGCAGCAATCTACCCTGCTCCTGGAAAAAGTACGGTCGGTATGCAAGCTGATTTCGGTGGAGGGCGACTTTGCGGAAATCTACCGGTATGAGAATCGCAGGGGGCATTTCATGAACCTTTTCAGCAGCAAGAAAAAAGCCCTGATCGTCATCAATGCCAAGGCGCACATCGGCTATGATTTCAAAAAATTGAAGGTTTCGGCCGACCCGGACAACAAGACCATCATCCTGGGAAATTTTCCACCTCCGGAAATCCTGTCCGTGGAGCCGGAACTGGAATTCTACGATATCCGGAACGACCTTTTTAACGCATTTACCCCTGCGGATATGACCAGCCTCAACAAGGAGGCCAAGGCGCTCATACGGGAAAAAGTACCTGAAAGCGGTCTTATGGACACGGCCCGGCACGAAGCCCTGGAGGCGATTTTGTTTATGGAGAAAATCGTCGAGACCCTGGGGTGGAAGCTGGACTACGAGGCCCTTAAACTGGACGGACCCGTAGAGAAACTTCTCGACTCCCGGGCTTCGGTTACAAAGACTTCCGACGATTCCAAATCCTAATGCTGTTGATATGAAACTTCATTTATCGTTCTTGCTTTTATTGGGCCTTCTGTGGGTTCCCGCCAGTCTTGCGGGGCAGGAAACAAACATAGCCACCTTTGACCCCGCCTTTACCCATGTGGTGTATTTTTGGCTCCGCAATCCGGACGACCAGGCGGAGTGTCGGGAATTTGAAGCCGCCGTCCGGGAATTGATGTCGAAGTCCCGGTATACGAAAACCAATTTTCTCGGACGGCCCCCTGAGGCAACCCGTGAGGTGGTGGATGATTCATTCACCTATACCATGATCGTCACCTTCGAATCAGCTGCTGCCCAGAGTGCCTATCAGCAGGAGCAGGCACACCTTGACTTTATCGCCAGGGCCGGGCATCTTTGGGAAAAAGTAGTAGTTTACGACGCTCAGGGATTACCGAAATAACGGGGGCTTACAATGCATGTAGAAGCGTTCCGCGAATATTGTCTATCAAAAAAAGGGGCAGGTGAAGGGTTTCCTTTCGATCGCGATACCCTGGTTTTTAAGGTAATGGGGAAAATGTTTGCCATCGTGCCCCTCGAGCGTTTCCCCCCTCAGGCCAACCTGAAATGCGACCCGGAAAGAGCCCTGGAACTCCGGGAGCGCTTCGATGGGAAGATCCTCCCGGGATACCACAGCAACAAAGTCCACTGGAATACCCTCTATATTGAACAGCTCCCGGAGGACCTTATCCGGGAACTCACGGACCATTCATACGACCTGGTAGTGGCTTCCCTCTCAAAAAAAGGCCGGCGGGCCCTGGAAGACCTGTAAATGACGGATCCAAAAGCTACATACCAGACGCGTCTGAAGCACTTTAACGATGCTGCCAACCTTCAGAAAAAGCGGATGCGCAGGACCTCCCTGTTGCGAATGGCGGTTTTTATCGGCGCGTGTTATATGGTTTACGGGGCACTGCAGGGATCGGGGTGGCATGCCCCCGGAGCCCTTTTGATGGCAGGGGTGTTTGTGTATCTGGTCGCCCGGTACCAGGACCTTAAATACGAATCAAAGAGGCTGGGGGAACTCATTCGATTGAACCAGACCGAACTCGGGGTACTGGAGGGTAACTACAGCCACCTGGAGGACGGGGCCGCTTTTCAGGAAGCAGACCACGCCTTTGCAGGGGACCTGGATTTATTCGGCCCTTCCTCGTTTTTTCAATATGTAAACCGCACTGGCCTTGCCTCCGGTACCAGCACCCTGGCCCGATGGCTTTGTGCGAACGACAGTTCCGGGGTAACCTCCAGGCAGGAAGCTATCAGGGAGTTGAAGGAACAGCTCGACTGGCGTCAGGATTTTACTGCCACCGCCCGTCTGATCGCGGCTCCCCTTTCTGCCCGGGAACTGACCGGCTGGATGCACCACTATTCGCCAGGTATCCCATTCTGGGTAAAAAACCTGCCCCTGGGGTTTTCGGGATTATCCCTGGTCATGGGGTTCCTGGTTGCCTTTGGTGTCCTTCCGCCAGCCTGGCTTCTTGTGCTCTTTTTTACCGGCTTGTCACTAACGCTTCCCTTTGCCAAAAAAATCGGGCAGCTCGCTGCGCTTACGGGAAAAACCCAGGAGACTTTCAGGCAGTACCGGCACCTTGTAGGACAGGTTGAATCACATACCTTTCACTCGGAACGGTTAAAAAACCTGAAGGCACAACTCGATGGTCCGGACAGGTCGGTTTCGGATACCCTCCATCAATTCAGCCGTCTGATCGGTGCCCTGGACCAGCGCAACAACCTGCTGGTAGCGGTTTTTGCAAATGCTTTTTTCCTGTGGGACCTCAAGCAGGCCTATGCAGTAGAGCGGTGGATAGGCACCTATGGGAACCAAACCCGGGAGTGGTTTGAGGCCCTTTCGGGATTCGACGCCTGGAACAGCCTTTCCAACTTCGCCTATAATCATCCCGGGTATGTCTTTCCTGAAGTGACAAATAGCAAAGACCTGGCCATGGAAGCCCGACACCTGGCCCATCCGTTGTTAAGGGGAACCGTCGTTTGCAATGATGTCAGAATCGAAAAGGGCCATTTTATGGTGATTACCGGGGCGAACATGGCGGGCAAAAGCACCTTCCTCCGGGCGATTTCCCTCAGCGTGCTCATGGCCAACTGCGGGCTTCCTGTTTGTGCCCGGGAGATGTCTTACAGCCCCATGCCGCTGATCACCAGCATGAGGACCACGGATTCCCTTTCCCGTCAGGAGTCCTATTTTTTTGCCGAGCTCAAGCGCCTGAAAGTGATTGTGGACCACCTCAAAGAGGGCCCCTATTTTGTAGTGCTGGACGAGATTCTGAAAGGCACCAACAGCAAGGATAAAGCCAGGGGGTCAAAAGAATTCCTGGCTCGACTGCTCAGAATGGATGCCACAGGGCTGATCGCCACCCACGACCTTAGTCTTTGCGAGGTGGCCGCGCTGCAGCCGGAAGTTCAGAATTACTTTTTCGACGTGGAGATACGTGAAGGCCAGCTTTTTTTCGATTACAAACTGAAACCAGGGGTTTGCTCGAACATGAACGCCTCTTTCCTGTTGCGGAAACTGGGGGTGGTGGAAGAAGGGGATTGATCAGTCTCAAAGTAAAAAAACGAGACTGCGTGGAGTTTGCGGGGGAGCCGATTACTTTGTTCCAGGGGGGCGGGGGCCAATCCCCTGAAACTTACAAATCGCCTGGATTCCGGAACTACGGGTACGAACCCTCC
>JAWWDW010000130.1:0-5758 GCA_033719735.1 Robiginitalea sp.
GTTAAAGTTTCAAGCCTGCCTGCCGGTAGGGCTGGGTTTAAAGTTAAAGAAGATAGTAATCGTTGTTAATTGGGTTGAAATTGACTTAAGACCCTATTTTTCCCGTAGCGAATGGGAGATGTCATTTCGAATCCCCTGAAGTAAACCCCGTTCTACTTCAGCGGTGAGAAATCTCAGGAAGAGGTGATCTCCCGGGTTGATGGGATTTCTCGGTTGCTGCGCTTGCTCGAAATGACGTTTTATGTTAGAGGTTCGTTGGCAGTCTTAGCCTGAACAAGGACTACTACGATCAGGATTCAAGTCTGCATCCGGCCTGCAGGTTTGGAATTTGTATTTTGGAATTTAACTCATAAAACGCTGATTGAAAAGAACATTGCCAAATGAAGTCCGCCTGGGACTGAAGGAAAACTGGAAACAATTCACCCTGTTGGTGATCATCAACGCCTTCGTCGGGGGCATGGTGGGCCTGGAGCGCAGCATCTTCCCCCAGTTTGCCGAGGAATCCTTCGGGCTGACCTCGCACAGTGCGGTCCTTTCCTTTATCACCGCCTTTGGCATCAGCAAAGCGGTGGCCAACTATTACACCGGAAGGCTTGCCAACCGCTTCGGACGCAGGAACCTGCTGCTGATCGGCTGGCTGCTGGCCATTCCCATCCCCCTTATCCTCATTTATGCCGGCAGCTGGAACTGGGTGGTCTTTGCCAATGTCCTGTTGGGTGTCAGCCAGGGACTCACCTGGAGCAGCACCGTGGTGATGAAGATCGACCTGGTGGGGGAGCAACAACGCGGCCTTGCCATGGGCCTGAATGAATTTTCGGGTTACCTGGCCGTCGGGTTGGTGGCCTTTCTATCCGGCTACCTGGCCCAGCAATACGGACTGGTCCCCTACCCTTTTTACCTGGGGATCTTTATTTCGGTAATGGGGTTCCTGCTGACCCTCATCTGGGTCCGGGATACCCGGGTCCATGTACAAAAGGAAAGCAAAACAGATACGACCCGGACCCTGGGCAACGTTTTCCTGGAGACCAGCTTCAAGAACAAAACGCTCAGCTCGGTCACCCAGGCCGGGCTTGTTAACAACCTGAATGACGGGATGATCTGGGGGCTGCTCCCCATGCTCCTGCTCACTTTTGCCTTTGACAACGAAAAAATTGGCATCCTCACAGCCATCTACCCGACGGTTTGGGGGTTGGGACAGCTGGTGACCGGAAAAATGTCTGACCACGTTCCCAAAAAATCCATGCTGGTCTGGGGGATGCTCCTGCAGGCCCTGGCCATCCTTTGCATTCCCCTGACCCGGAACTTCGCCCTCCTCGCTGCACTCTCGGCAGTCATTGGCATAGGCACTGCCCTGGTCTACCCCACCTTCCTCTCCGCCATTGCCGGTGCTTCCCCACCGCAGCAGCGGGCGGAGGCCATCGGCACGTTCCGCCTCTGGAGGGACCTGGGGTATGCATTTGGGGCACTGATTTCCGGTGCAGCTGCAGACCTGTTTGGCATTGGTACCGCCATCCTGATCACCGGTGGCCTGACCCTTTTGTCAGCGGGAATCCTCAAGGTACGTATGCCGGTATACACTGGCGTGGATGAAGGCTGAGTCCAGGTACGCGCATACCCTGTAATTTTAGTACCTTACAGGGGTTATTTGAAACGCTGAAGTAACCAAATTTTCCAAGCATGAAGCGCACCCTTACCCTACTCCTTTCAGTAACCCTGTATACCGGAATCGCCCAACGCAACTTTGACCAGGTGGAGATCCGAACCGAAAAGGTGGCGGACCAGATTTACGTCCTCTTTGGGGCAGGCGGCAACATCGGCCTGGCCCTCGGGGATGATGCTGCCTACCTGATCGACGACCAGTACGCCCCCCTGACCGAGAAAATCAGGGCCGCGGTTCGGGAGATCACAGACAAACCCCTGAAATTCCTGGTCAATACCCACTGGCACGGGGACCATACCGGGGGCAATGAGAATTTCGGGAAATCAGGTACGATCCTGATCGCCCATGAGGCGGTCAGAATACGGATGGGAAGTCCTTCGCAGCGCAACGGAAGGGTACGGCCTGCTTCTCCCCTGGAGGCCCTGCCCGAAATCACGTTTAACGACGAACTTACCCTCCACCTGGACGCGGATAGGACCATGCACGTAATGCACGTGAATGATTCCCATACAGACGGGGATTCCTACATCTATTTTCCGGAAGACAACGTGATTCATATGGGGGATAATTTCTCGAACGGGGGCTTTCCCTTTATCGACCTGGATTCAGGAGGGGACATCAATGGATTTGTGAAAAACCTCAACATGGCCCTCTTTATCGTGAATGAAGAAACGCGGATCATCCCCGGGCACGGTCCGGTTGCGGACCGGGAGACCCTCCGGGCGTACCGGGATATGGTGGACACCCTGCGAAGCCGGGTGCAAAAGGCCCTGGATGCCGGAAACACCCTTGAAGAAACCCTGAAGCTGGGGCTTTCCAGGGAATGGGATGCGGAATTCGGTAGCGGCTTTATCAACTCGGAAGGGATCATCACAGCCATCTACCGGAGTCTCGAAAAAGGAATCCAGACACCCGGTTGATTTCAACATAGCCCTAACCCACTAAACCTGTTTTCATGAAAACCTTTGGCACCCTGTTATTACTTCTTTTTTTCCTTCCATCCCTGGCCCAGGACCGGCTTACGGGAGAGGCCTTTACCACCCGCTCCGAAATCCTGGCGCGCAACGGGATGGCAGCAACCAGCCAGCCCCTGGCCACCCAGGTGGCCCTCGACATTCTGAAAAAGGGGGGCAGCGCCATGGATGCAGCCATAGCGGCCAACGCAGTCCTGGGCCTGGTGGAACCTGCGAGCTGTGGGATCGGGGGTGATATCTTCGCTATTGTCTGGAGCGCAGCAGACGAAAAACTCTATGGCTTTAACGGGAGCGGGAGGTCGCCCCGGGCCATCTCGATCGACCATTTCACCGAAGCCGGAATGGAGTACGTACCCTTTACCGGACCCCTCCCGGTCACCGTGCCCGGATGCGTGGATGGCTGGTTCGCCCTTCATGAAAAATTCGGGAAGCTGCCCATGGAGGAGCTGTTAAAACCTGCCATCCGTTATGGACGGGAAGGATTCCCGGTCTCGGAGGTCATCGCCTATGAGATGGCCAGCAACTATGAATACGTAAAAGACCAGCCCGGTTTCAGGGAGACCTACATGCCCAACGGAGCCATCCCGAAAAAAGGAGCCATCTTCAAAAACCCGGATCTTGCGGGCACCTATGAAAAGATCGCGCAGGGAGGCCGGGATGCGTTTTACAAGGGGGAGATTGCCCGGGTCATCGACCGCTATATGAAAAAACACGGAGGCTTCCTCTCCTACGAGGACCTGGCGGCCCACACCTCCACCTGGGTGACCCCTGTAAGTGTAAACTACCGGGGGTACGATGTCTGGGAGCTTCCCCCCAACGGACAGGGGACGGCCGCCCTGCAAATGCTGAACATCCTGGAGGGGTTTGACATTGCCGCTATGGGTTTTGGCAGCCCCGAGTACCTGCACGTGCTGACCGAAGCCAAAAAACTCGCCTATGAAGACCGGGCTAAATTCTATGCCGACCCGGACTTTAACAACATCCCGCTGGCAGAACTCCTGTCCAAGGAGTATGCAGGGGAGCGACGCGCCCTGATCGATCCGGACCGGGCGGCAGACACCTACCCTGCAGGCGATTTTGAAATTGAAACGGGGAATACCACCTACCTGACCGTGGCGGATGCAGATGGGAACATGGTCTCCCTGATCCAGAGCATTTACTCAGAGTTCGCCTCTGGGATGGTACCGGATGGCCTTGGGTTTGTCCTGCAAAACCGGGGACAGATGTTTAACGTACAGGACCCCGGCCACGCCAATGCCCTTGAGCCCGGCAAGCGCCCTTTTCACACCATCATCCCGGCCTTTATCACCAAAGAGGGAAAACCCTGGATGAGTTTTGGGCTGATGGGGGGAGCCGTGCAACCCCAGGGCCACGCGCAAATAGTAGTGAATATCGTGGATTTCGGGATGAACCTACAGGAAGCCGGGGATGCCCCGCGTATGCGGCACAGGGGTAGTTCACAGCCCACCGGCTCCGTTATGCGGAACGGGGGCACCCTCAACCTGGAAAGCGGGTTTGATGCCAAAACGATCCGGGAGCTCCGCAAGAAAGGGCACCGTATCTCTGGCGGCGTCGGGATCTATGGGGGTTACCAGGCCATTGGGGTGGATTTGGTCAACCGCGTCTACACAGGCGCTTCCGAATCCCGAAAGGATGGGCAGGCCGCCGGATATTAAACCGACACGGCGAATGAATGTAGCAGGGCACCCTATTTAGGTTCTGCCCTGTGAAAATGCAAACAGGTACCAGTTTAAAAAATTAGCACATGTCATTGAGGAACATTTCGCTTGTCTCCGGGGTTGCCTACCTCCTCATTTTTATAACGGGCATCTATGCGAACTTCACGGTCCTGGAGCCCATGATCTCCTGGCAGGATCCCCGGCAGACCTACCAAGTCCTCAGTGAAAACCGGGATGCCTTCCAGGGGGCGGTTTGGGCCTTTGCCCTTATGCTGGCCTTTGACTTCTTCCTGGTTTGGGGCCTCTACCGTTTATTTGAGCACGCGGGCCGCACAGGTGCCCTGGTCGCTTCGCTCCTGCGGTTTATCAACGTGATTTTCTTCGTGGTTGCCTGGTATTCCCTGGCAGGGGTTACCAGCCTTCTCGGTCAGCCGGATCAGGGATCGGAATCCCCCGGTACGGCCGTGATGGATTTACTAAACTCATTTGACCGCATCTGGCTGGCCGGCCTGGTCTTTTTTGGCCTCCACCTGCTGGTCCTATCCAGATTGGTTGTTAAATCCCCCATTGTTCCGCGTTTTATCGGAATCCTGCTGGCCATTGCCGGGATTGGGTATGTGATTGACAGTTGCGCACAATGGTGGCTACCCAACTATGCAGAATTCGAGACTGTATTTTCCCTGGTGGTCATCATACCAGGGGTGGTCGGAGAACTTTCCCTGACCCTTTTCCTGTTGTTTTATGCCAGACGGTTCAACAACCTACAAGAATAGGCTCCCTTCTGCTGCACCCAAAAAAAAGCATTTCTGGCCTGACATTCGTTCACGAGAAGGATCGCCAGAAGGAAAATTTTCTTTGGATTTTCCGGAATTGTCTTAAATTTGCAGTCCGCATCACAGTAGATGTGATCATACAAATAATGCGAAAATAGCTCAGTTGGTAGAGCGCCACCTTGCCAAGGTGGAGGTCGCGGGTTCGAATCCCGTTTTTCGCTCGACAGAAACGCTGCCTGTCAGCGTTTTTTTGTTGCTGCTCGGGTGGTGGAATTGGTAGACACGTTGGACTTAAAATCCAATGGCCATTGCGGCCGTACGGGTTCAAGTCCCGTCCCGAGTACGGATAAGAGGAAAAGTCAGAGCAAATGCTCTGACTTTTTTGTTTTCACGACCAGAGCCGAGCTTGCTCGAGCGAATGGACGGAAAATAAAAAAGCAGGCCGCAGGCCTGGCTTTTCCTTTTTCAAAACGTTCGGGCGGGACTCACCGACTGCGCAGCAGGAGGTAATTCCCGTCAGGCTAAGTTAGCAGTTGGCAGCTCTTCTCTTTTCAACACTATAGGGCGGGACCCACCGACTGCGCAGCAGGAGGTAATTCCCGTCAATGATATACCAATAACTTCCTACCATTTCTTGGCTCGGGACTCGCGAAGTTCCAAAGGAACGAGCAA
>JAWWDW010000131.1:0-5737 GCA_033719735.1 Robiginitalea sp.
CGGGTCCAGCCCTTCCGGGTCGATGCAGAAATTACAGGTATGGTCGAACATGAATTCCACAGATCCCGAGGTCCCGAGGTTGCCGTTGCATTTATTGAAGTAGCTGCGGATGTTGGCAACCGTCCGTGTATGGTTGTCAGTGGCGGTTTCGATGAGGATGGCGATGCCGTGGGGGCCGTAGCCTTCGTAGAGGATTTCATCAAAGTCCCCCTGGGATTTGTCCGACGCCCGCTTGATAGCCCTTTCGATGTTTTCCTTGGGCATGTTCACGGCCTTGGCATTCTGGATGACCGCCCGCAGTTTGGAGTTGTGGTCCGGATCGGGCCCACCTTCCTTGACGGCGATGACAATGTCCTTCCCGATGCGGGTGAAGGCCTTGGACATGGCAGCCCACCGCTTTAATTTTCTGGTTTTGCGAAATTCAAAAGCTCTTCCCATAGACAGCTGCTGTTAGCGTTTCACAAAAATAAAGAATCTTTCAGGGCTGCCCCAAACAATGGATTCCCCAATTCGCTTAGGAGGCGTCTGTGGATACCAGTTCTTCTATCAGGCCGGCGAGTTGAAAATCCTTATCGGTGACGCCCCCTGCGTCGTGGGTGCTCAGGCGGATATGCAACCGGTTGTAGACATTGGTCCAGTCGGGGTGGTGGCCCATGGCCTCGCATTCAAAGGCGATACGGGTCATCAGCGTAAAGGCTTCTTTGAAGTTCTGGAATTCAAAGGTAGTCTCGAGAGCGTCTTCATTGAACTCCCAACCTTCCAGTTCCCCAAGTTTTTTTTCGATCTCAGCGGCAGTTAGTTTTTCCATGGCATTGTTTTTTGCATCCCTAAAGATACGGCTTACTGCTTTATCAGGTGGTCGATCACCTCCTGATACTTCAACTGCAGGTTTTTGGGAAGGAGGTTCTCCCTCGGAAGCACGGCCAGGTAGCGCTCTTCGTTGGTGGTGTAGACCCGTTTGAAGATCGGGGTTTGCTCGCTCAGGTGGGCCGTTATTTCCCGTATGAAATCATCGTGGTGGACCAGGTCCGTGGAACCCAGGTGGTAGATACCGTATTTACCCCGGTTGATCATGTAGTGAAGTTGCTGAGAGAACTTGTCGTCCGAAGTGACGTTCATCACCAGGTTGGGAAAAACCTCTATAGGCTCCCCACTGCTCAAAGCCTGTTTGATTTCCCGGATCCTGGGAGAGGTGTTCCCAAATACCATGGGCAGGCGAAGGATCGCCATTTTCCTGGGAGGGAGACGAAGAAGCATGTTTTCGATACGGATCTTCAACCGGCCGTAAATGCTTTCGGAAAGGGTTTTGTCATATTCGTAGGAAGGGTACTTGCTGTAGGCGTCAAAGACATTGGCTGAGGACAGGAACAGCAGGCGGGCCCGGTGTTTTCCCAGGTATTCTGCCAAGTGGGCATGTGCCTGGATCTGGGCGCCGAAATCTCCCCGAAGCGCGGAGATGATGATGTGGGGTTTTACCTCCTGTAACAGCCGGTGGATATCATCCTCGAGCATGTCATAGCGCAGGAATTTTTTGTTATCCTCGAAGCTTATGCGGGCCGAACAATAGGTGCCGTAGGTGTCGTAATAGTTACACAGCTCCTTGTAGAGGGCGTTTCCCAGAAACCCACTCCCGCCTAAAATCAATATCCGCTTTCCCTCTTCACGCACGCCTCAGCCCGGTTTAACCCTTGTCTACCCTTTGTAGAAAGGTGTTTTGACCACCGTTGCCGGCAGGCGGTTTTTGCGAATTTGGATATAGACGGTCGATCCCGGGCTGGCATGGGAAACCATGACATACCCGAGGCCGATCCCCTTGCCGAGGGATGGCGACATGGTTCCTGAGGTCACCTTCCCGATGGGATTTCCATCTGCATCCAAAATAGGGTATCCCTGCCTTGGGATGCCTTTTTGGTTCAGCTCAAACCCGACCAGTTTCCGGGCCACCCCTGTTTCTTTCTGGGCCGCAAGGGCCTCCCTGTTTACGAAGTCCTTGGTGAATTTGGTGATCCACCCCAATCCGGCTTCCAGGGGGGAGGTGGTGTCCCCGATATCGTTCCCGTACAGGCAGTATCCCATCTCAAGGCGCAGGGTATCCCTGGCGGCAAGGCCAATGGGCTTGATCCCATAGGGGGCCCCTGCCTCCAACACCCGGTCCCAGACCTGTTGTACTTCCTCATTCTTGCAGTAGATTTCGAAGCCGCCGGAACCCGTATATCCCGTGGCAGAAATAATCACATGGGGAATGCCGGCGAAGTCACCCACCACAAAATGGTAGAACGGGATGCTCGCCAGGTCCACCGATGTAAGGGATTGCATGGCCTCCGAAGCCCTGGGGCCCTGAATCGCCAGGAGGGAATAGGCATCCGAAATATTTCGCATGTCGGCCCCGATGTCCTCATTGTATTTTGAGATATGCGCCCAGTCCTTGTCGATATTGGAGGCATTGACCACCAGCAGGTAGGTCTCGGGCTTGACCCGGTAGACGATCAGGTCGTCCACAATCCCCCCGGTTTTGTTGGGCAGGCAGCTGTACTGTGCCCTGCCGACTTCCAGTTTGGAGGCATCGTTGGACGTCACCTTCTGGATGAGTTCCAGGGCCCTGGGGCCCTCGACCAGGAATTCCCCCATATGGGAGACGTCAAACACGCCCACCCCTTCCCGTACGGTCTGGTGCTCTATATTGACTCCCTCATAGGAAACGGGCATCATGTAGCCGGCAAAAGGGACCATTTTGGCCCCCAGGGCCTTGTGCGTTTCGGTCAGTGCGGTTTCTTTCATAGGACTGCGAATAGTTCCCCGCAAAAGTATTGAAAATAGTTGGAAGAATTCCCGGGTGCCCCTTTCTCAGATGAGGTTTTCCCGAAGCTCTTCGTAGGTCCGGATGGAAGTGAATTCCTTCTTCCGATGCAGGAGACCCTGTATTTGAACGGGTACCTCCAGGGAGATCCCCAGGCAGTCTTCCACGGCTTCCCTGAACTTGATGGGATGGGCTGTTTCCAGGAAGATCCCCTGAGCCTCCGGGGCCGATTCCAGATACCGCTGCAACCCGAGGTACCCGATGGCACCATGGGGGTCGGCCACATACCGGTAGGCGTCGTACAGGGATTTGATCGCCTCAAGGGTTTGGGCGTCGTTGAAGGCCAGGGCAGTCAGGCGGGAGGACAAAGCGGGAAAACGGTCCTCAAACAGTTCGCGGATCCGGACAAAATTGCTCGGGTCCGCCACGTCCATGGCATTGGATAAGGTGGCCACGGCGGGCTTCGGGTCATAGCTTCCCTCTGCCATAAACCGGGGTACGGTGTCATTGACGTTGGTGGCCGCAACAAAGTGTCTGACGGGCATCCCCATGCGGGCGGCGAGCATGCCGGCACAGATGTTCCCGAAATTCCCACTGGGCACCGAGAACACGGGAGGCGTCCTGAGGGACCCCAGTTGCTGGATGCCCCGAACATAGTACAGCATTTGTGGGAGCCACCTGGCCACGTTGATGCTGTTGGCCGAGGTGAGGTTTTGCTTTTTCTGCAGGGCCGAATCCAGAAAGGCCCTTTTGACCATGCGCTGGCAATCGTCAAAAGTGCCAGCCACCCGGAGCGCCCGGATGTTTTCCCCCAGGGTGGTCAGCTGCCGTTCCTGTATATCGCTTACCATCCCTTTGGGGTAGAGGATGACCACCTCCACGCCGGGGACACCCAAAAAGCCCCGGGCTACAGCCCCCCCGGTGTCCCCACTGGTGGCCACCAGGACGGTGGTTTTTACATCGGAAGCCTCTGAAAAGTATCCCAGGCAGCCCGCCATAAAGCCGGCGCCTACATCCTTGAAGGCCATGGTAGGCCCGTGGAAGAGTTCCAAAACGGCAACCTTCTCACTGAGCCAGACCAGTGGGAATTCGAAGCTGAGTGTCCCCTGCAGGATTTCTCTCAGCACGTCTCCCGGGACGGAACCTTCCGTGTAGGGGGCCATCAATTCATAGGCAACATCAAAAAAATCCCTTTCCGGCAGGGACTGCCAGAATGTTTCCGGGAATTGGGGGATATACCTGGGGAAATACAGGCCACGGTCGGGGGCGATCCCTCTGAGGGCAGCTTCCCGGAAGGATACTTCTGGGGCTTTGTGTTCCAGGCTGTAGTACGTCATCTGATGCAACTTTTAGGATTCGTTTTTCCAGGGTCGGACCCCCATTTTGTTGATGGGAGATGCAAACGTCCGGAAGGGGATGCCCATGGAATCGTACCGCTCTTTCAGGGCCTGCTCGGTTTCACGGGCGGTTCCGGCCCCTTTGCAAAGGGCGAAAACGGAAGGGCCGGAGCCCGATATGCCAAACCCCAGGGCTCCTGCCCTTAAGGCACTTTCCCGCATTTCGGAAAACCCCGGGATCAGCAGGGAACGCACGGGTTCTATGACCACATCCTCCAGGGAACGGCTGATAAGCCCGTAATTTTCGGTGAACAAGCCTGTGACCAGGCCGCCGACATTGCCCCATTGGCGGATCCCCTGGCGGAGGGTAATCGTTTTCTTGAGGATGCTCCTGGAATCGGAGGTCTTCAATTCGATCTGGGGATGCAGCACCACGGCATGCAGGAGGGGAGGGCAGTGGACCCTTGCGATATCCAGGGGATCATACCCCCGGATGAGCGTGATCCCGCCATACAGGGCCGGGGCTACATTGTCAGCATGGGGCGTCCCGCTGGCCAGGGCCTCCCCGGCAACGGCAAAGCTTACCAGCTGTGGGAGGGAAAAAGGATCCCCCAGGAGCCTGTTGAGGGCCCAGACAGCTCCGGCGGCGCTGGCAGCACTGCTGCCGATACCACTTCCCGGGAGGATGTGTTTTTCGATTTCTATTTCGACCCCGCCCCGGTATTCGCTGGCTTCCAGAAGGGACATGGCCGCCACGCCTGCCACATTATTTTCGGCCTCCATGGGCAGGTCTCCCCCGGTGATCCGGGTGATCCGGACGCCGGCACGCTCCGAAAGCTTTACGACCATCCGGTCCCCGACGCCTTCCAGGGCGAGCCCGAGGACGTCAAATCCACAGGAGAGGTTGGCAATGGTAGCCGGGCAAAAAACGCTGATGGTGGTTTGATCCATGGGACTTCGTTTAGGGGACCTGTTCTTGAAATCTAAAAATTCCCAACCCGGATGATATCGGCAAAAATCCCCGATGCGGTTACGTCTGCGCCGGCTCCGGCCCCTTTGACGATCAGGGGTTGTTCCCGGTACCGGTCCGTGTGGAATAATACGATATTATCGCTCCCTTTGAGATGATAAAAATCATGGCCCTCCGGGACCTCCTGCAGGCCTACCCAGGCCTTACCCTGGTTGAATTCCGCAACGTATTTCAGGCGCTTTCCAGAATCGGCAGCGTTCCGGCAGAGGCGGGTGAAATGCGATTCCCCCTCCTGAAGGGCGTCATAAAAGGCCTCTACGGTCGGGGCCTGTTGTGCCTCTTCGGGCAGGAACGAACGGTTTTCGATCTCTTCCAGGTCCATTTTGTACCCGCTCTCCCGGGCCAGGATCAGGATCTTCCGCATGACATCCACCCCGCTGAGGTCGATCCGAGGGTCCGGTTCCGTATAGCCCTGGCGTTGGGCTTCGCGTACTATTTCGGCAAACGTGGATTCCCCTGTGTACCGGTTGAAGATAAAGTTCAGGCTGCCGGAAAGCACTGCCTGGATTTTGTGGATGCGATCCCCGGACAAGACCAGGTTCTTTAGGGTGTCGATAATGGGCAGCCCGGCCC
>JAWWDW010000132.1:0-5692 GCA_033719735.1 Robiginitalea sp.
ACAGGAAGAGCAATGGGAAAATTAGCCCCACCAGCATCAATTTCCAGCCCCGCTTGTTAAATCCCTTCCTGCCCATGGGGATCATCATCCCCGTAATGGCGATCAGGATCATCCCGGCCCCGAAAATATCGGAATACCAGATCCAGGCAACATCCGTGGATTTATGCAATTTAATGGTGTGTCCCAGAAAGGGTACGGTGCGGCGTGCTTCGAGGACCCCGCTACCATCTTCAGTACTGACTTCCAGAATATGGTTTCCGGTAAAATCCACCCTAAGGTTGTTACCCCGAACCCGGTGGCTCTCGTAATTCAGCCCGAATGGGGCCACGAGTTCCCTTATAGCAGTTTCGTTCAGGTCCCCGGCCGGCATTTGCAACTGTACCTCTTTTGATTCGTAAGCGTATTCGGTCGGATACCAGCTCTGGCGGTGGTTCAGGATGATTCCGGAAATGGAAAAGGCGAGGATAAGCCCTACATAGAAATAGGCCACGTCCCGATGGATTTCCCGATGGGTTAGCTTCATGGATGTAAAGTGTTTAGCATATTTGTGCAAAACCACGGAAGGTCTGCAATTATTTGGTGGTTGGCCGTCAAATATAGACTGATTCTAAATAAGGTCAAAACCTCTGATGATCCTTTTTCTGTATAGCGGATTCTAATCGATCCAATCAGGGCCTCTGCCGGGTTCTTGCAACTTGGGTGCATATCTTGAAGGTGGGGTGGGGGGAGATATCCCCCCCGAAAAACGAGAATGAAACTCAAACCAGGCTTAACTCCTAAATCGCTGAGCGCTTGCCAATAAACCCGTTCCTGTTTGGGATCGTGTCTGCAAGTCCGGTGAGGTTGTAACTGATTGCCTTCAGGCGGAATTTCCCGTAGATGAATTCCCCTTCCGGGTAGTGCCAGACGGCTTCCCCATAGGAGGGAAGTCGCATCCCGCTGAATTCCCGATAATCTTTGACTGGGGTGGTGAAGGGCAAACGCTCCATTTTTGAGACGTCGTATCGGTCTTCAGAGCTGAAGTTGATCAAATCCCCATGGGCATCAAAATGCAGCACCGCAGTAACCTCGAGGTCCTTAAGTGAAAAGGTTGCCTGCACCCTGGATGCATCCAGCTCTGTGTACTGGATCCGGTCGTCTGCCAGGGCACCCGGCGCAAAAAGGCAAAGGTCATTCAGGAAGGTGACCGTCTCCGTAGGATACAGTTCCGGGGCTTCAATTTTTACCTGGGGCAACAGGGACAGGGCCCGTATGACCATCTTTGCCCCGGGGGGTCGGTAGGTGTGATAGCCCCATACGGAAAACCCCTTGATTCGGCCTTTCATGAAGAACAGGCGGGATGGGTTCTGTATAAAATTGTACTGCTCGGAGGTAAAGGAAAACCAGGGCTTCCCTTTTTGGCGCATTTCCCCTTCAAATTCGAGCCTGAAGTTTTCCACCACCGGCCTGCCCAGGGCCCCGCTCCGCCGGACATACTGCGCCACCTGCTCAGGAAGCCGCACAAGGTCCTTCTCAGTGAGTATCCGCGGGTCCTTCCCGGCATATTCCAAAAGGGCTTCTGCCTCTTCCCGGAAACGTTCCTCGAACGACCACTTGGCATATCCTACCAGGATCCCCCCCAGGATAAGCAGGTTTGCGAAGGAACCGTACTGGGTATCACTCCAGGCTGAAAAAATCCACATTTGGGACAGTAATACTCCAACAAGTGCCGGGAGAAACCATTTTGCTCTGCGCATGCTTATCCGTATGGCGGCCCAGATAAAAAAACCAGCTGCCAGCAGCCAGCTGAAACCGACCATTCCCGGGATTTCTTTTTGAAAATAGGGCAGGTCTATCCAATCGAAGGCGTGGGCGAACCACATCAGGTGGATCAGGGCGTGAACGTAAAGGATGGTCAAAAAGGCGGTTCTCATGAATCCGTTTGTAGTCTGGTTTCCTGGGGATGCCCGGACCACAGAGGCAATCCGCCGTACATCCACCCCCTCAAAGATATCCAATATCTTCTTTGGGCCGTTGCCAGGTAACATAAATCCCAAAAAAGAAAATGCGCGGATATTCCGCGCATTTTCCCAAGACAGGAAATGAAAAGGGGTTTAGTCGTCTAACAGATCGATCACAGCCTTGATCTGTTCTTTGATTTGCTGGGCCAGGGCATTGTTGCCGTCCGCATCCGTCGGGCTTATTTCTATCAGGCCATCCTCATTTCCATCCTGTGCCTGGGTCAGGTCGATCCCAAGGGTACTGTTGAAAAGAAGGCTGAGGTCAAAATCGATCACCAGGCTTTCGGTAGTCCCGTCGATGATGATGTCCAGGGAGCGGTCATCGAAGTCCACCTCCAGTTCCTCTTCAAAATCATGCCAGAACTCGAAGGGGGTGTCCTGAAAGGTCCCCCGGATCAGGATGGATTTTCCGAAGAGCTCGCTTTGGGGGTCCGTGCTGGCATCAAATTCAAATTCCAGTTCTTCAAACCTCCCGTTGGGGACCTCAGCATTTATAAAGGTGATCTGACCATCCAGCAGGTCCAGTTCAAAAGGACCTTCCAGTTCAATTTCATCGTCGGAGTCGAGATAGCCATCATCATCCCAGAGATCGTCGTCTTCAAAACTGTCATCATCATCATCGAACTCGAAATCATCATCGTCCAGTTCGAGTTCAAACTCCCGGACGTTCACCAGGAATTCGGTGATTTCAAGGTCAGCATTGATGGTTTTGGCGGTAGTGGATTTGGCAGAAGTATCCCCGTCAAAGGTAGCCCGCGCACTCAGCCGCAGCTGTCCGTTGGGGTCGTCATCAGTATCGTCAGAACAATTTGTGAAGAGCAGGAGTGCCATTAGGGCAATACCTGTCGTTTTCATGTAATAGGGCATTTTCATTTGATTTTAGGGTTTTTGATTGCTTTTGACCTTATAACAACGAAGGAGGAAAAAACCCTACCTGAAAATTATTTGATTGTTCCCTCGTTATTGAAGATAGATTCTAAAGAAGATCGAGATCGGGAGACAATCCTGTAAGGCATGCCATCTTTTTGAATCTCTCTGGAGAAAGTCATTTCTTTGTCGCACTGGTAACAGGGGCTATTTAAAGACCTATCCGTATCTCAAAAACTAGTAATACGCCAATGAAAAACACCTTCGAAGGCATCAGATACCTTTTTTCTGCACTCCTGCTCAGTGTTTTACTTATAGGATGTTCTAACGCTGAGCCCGAAGTAGATGGAACACAGGAACAACCCTCTTCCGAAACCGATGGCGAGGTTGAAGAGTCCTCTTTTGAGGTGCTTTCTGTCCAACCACCCTTTGTGGATTTGGGCGATACACTTCAAATCACCGGAAATCGATTTCCCGCTGATATACGGATAAGGCTCAATGGGCTCGAACTGAATGCTATTTACAAGGATGATTCCCGCATAGAATGTATCATTCCCTATGAGGGTTACAATCCCAGTAATCCGACGATAGAACTGTTCACCTCCCTGGAAAGCAGCACCCTGAAGGAGGCATTCAGTTTTTATGAACCGGAAGTGGATTCTATTCCCAGCAATTTCACCTTCCTGGATACGGTGGTGGTCTACGGAAAACATCTTACCAACAAGCCGGGACAGCTCGACCGTATTGTCAAAATAAATTCTGTAGAGATAGATGTAATTGATCAAAACAAGGACTCCATTCGGTTCTTGTTGCCTCCTTTCAGCGGGTACGAAAACAACCTCGATATCAGGGCCCAGCTAAAGAACATCAGGATTACCGGGGGAGTGGTGGTTCCGGACCCGGAAATTGATTCCCTTTCCAGAGATTCGATAATACCCGGGGAGGAAATAACTATTTATGGAAGGAACTTCGCCCCAATTGAAGAAGCCAATAGCGTTTATATAGGAGGCGTAAAGGCTAAAGTGCTTCAGTCAAGTACGGATTCCCTGAGCGTTCAGAGTCCTCATGGTCCTTATGCTGTTCGTGAAATTGGTGCAATTGAAGTCCAGTCCCTCAGAAAATCAACACAGGCCGTATTACCCCTCTATATTAAAAGTGTATGGTACTTGAACAGCATCAAAAGCAAGATGGAGCTTTCCAACACCGGAGGAGTAGGGTATATAGATCCTGGTTTCGTGGTCCTGGATGGAGCAGTCTATATGACGGTATATTACCGGGACCAGGGAGATTTCTTCGCTTCGAACTACCGCCTCTTCAAATTCCTTCCAGAGAACAACACCTGGCTCAGGGAATCAGACCTCCCCGTCAGGGACTTTGTGGAAAACGGTGAAGTAATACGGATCTTCGGGGCATCTCCCAACTCGATCTACCTTCACTTGAGCCGCCTTACGGAGAACTTTTTCGAATATGACCTTCAGACCCGTACCCTGAATCAGTTGACGGACCTGCCGCACAATGAACGCCTGATTTACCCACGGGGATTTTCTCTGAACAATACTTTCTATATGGGGTTTGGCATTGAAGATTTTAATAGCGGTGCCCCCCCGAATCCAAAGGTCTGGAAATATGACCGTGCCACAGATTCCTGGCTTTTTGCTTCTGAAACCCCCTATTTGCCGGAACAGGACCGTTTTCGCTACTTCGATTTTCTTGAGACCTATAGCGACAGGGCCTATATCGGGAACGGATTTAATTTATGGGAGTTTACGCCGGATCAGACGTGGATGCGGAAAAGCGATTTGGTGAATCCGGCCCAAAACGCCCCATCCCTGCAGCTCGACGGTAATATTTTTATCTACGAATATCAGCAGGACGATGTTCTAAATCCGGACTATAAGTTCTTTTGGCAGTATGACATTATCTCGGACCGCTGGATAAAACGGGATGACATCAGGCTGGAATATGACCGGTTCACGGTGAGATTTATTTTCGAAATGGGAGATTTCGTGTACATGGTCGGAGATACATCTTCGAATGCCTATGAAGATTCAGGTATAATCCGATATGACGTGATGATCTTCAGGACCGAAAAATCAAAATTTCTTAATCCTGCAAACCCATAAGCCACAACTTTCATGCCTGGATATTCCCTGGAGGGGAAAGGAATCTTCGAAATTAACGGGGCCTGGTGTTTTTACCTCCGGCGTTGCGGAAATGTGTACAAAACCCCGAGGTTTACCGTCGCCCACGAAAGCCCCTCTGTGGCAATGCCCGTGTAGGAAAGGCTGACCTCGGTTTGAGGCCCCATCAGGTACCCGACCAGGGGTTTGTAATAGAAACCTCCTTCATTGCCGTCGTTGAGTCCGAGGGCATATCCAGCGTCCCCCCCGAAGGAAAACGAATTTGAAGGCCAGATGCGGAAGGAGGCGGCCAGAGGCAGGAATTGCACATGCGGCAGGTCCGCACCCCCGGAATCGAACTTTTCGGGAAACCCGTTGATGAAGCCCACCATGATTCCCGCGTCCACCACTTCCCCAAGGGCATAATGGTATCCCAGATCTGCCCCGGCCACAAGGCTTACAATATCATTAACCTCCTGAGTGACGGGCAGCCCACCGTTGAGTCCAATTTTAAAACCCTGCTGGGCGTACAACCCGGTTCCGAAGAGGAGCAGCAGACAAAGCACCAAACGTTTCATAAAGGCGGTGTTTATCTTCCTAATCGAATTTGAAGGGATTTTCGCCTGTCAGGGCCACTCTTTGTTGTGTAACCCTGCCCTTGCGGGGTCAGGGCTGGGATCAGCGCGGGAGCCAGCCGAGGAATGC
>JAWWDW010000133.1:0-5690 GCA_033719735.1 Robiginitalea sp.
GCAACTGCTGACGCGCTACCGTTTCAGTGAGTTCCGCTGAAAGGTACTTCTCCACCGTTTCGATTATATTCTTGACGTAGGAGGGCATCACCAGCTGGAAAACCCGGGCGATGATGGTGATCAGAATTCCGAGCAAGAGCTTGAACCCGTACTTTTTAAAATATTTGTTGAGGTGTTTAAGTTCTTTCATAGGTGGAGGAACTCCTTTGGGCTCCGAAGCATCAGCCGGACAAAGATAGGGGTTTGCCCCGGATGCGAATGTTAGCATAATGATAAGATGATTTTTGATCCCCTGTTTTAAATAGATTCTTATTTTTGCCCTCGATTACCGCACCAAAGTTCTTTGCATGCTCACAAGAAGGCACATCCGCGTTAAAGTAATGCAGGTCATCTACGCCCTGGCACTTTCAAGGGAGGGCTCCCTGGAGACCCAGCAAAAATTCCTCAACCAGAGTATTGCGCAAACCTTTACCCTCTATTTATTGATACTTGCCCTTTTCAGGGAATTGCACCAACTGGCTGAAGAGCAGGTAAAAAAGGGATCCAGAAAGTACCTCAAGTCTGAGGGGGAAACGACGCCCCGCAGGTTTTCCGAAAACAGGGTCTTAAAGCAGCTGGCCGAAAACGAAAAACTGGGGGAGGCCCTGAAGAAAAGGAAGCTCAGGCAATGGTACCTCAATGAGGAGTATGTCAAGATCCTTCTGAAGGAAATCCTGCAAAGCGAACGCTACCGGGAGTACGAGAAAAAGCCATCCGGCTACCGGGAAGACCGGGAGTTCCTCGCCGCCATCTTCAAAGAACTCATAGCCCCGAACGAGAAGATTTACGAATTCCTGGAAGATGAGGGGATCACCTGGGTAGATGACCTTCCCCTGGTCAATACCTACCTTCTCAAGCAATTGAGAAAGGTCAAACCCGATTCCCCCGAGGGGTATTTCCTTCCCGCACTGCTGAAAAACCGGGAGGACATGGACTTTGCCCTCGAATTACTGAAAAAAACCCTGCTCAAAGGACAGGAACTCGAGGCCGAGATCGAAGGGAAAACCCCCAATTGGGACAAGGAGCGCATTGCGGAACTGGACGCCATCCTCCTCAAGATGGCCATAGCCGAACTGCTCTACTTTCCCTCCATCCCGGAACGGGTCACCATCAACGAATACCTGGAGATTGCCAAAGAGTATTCCACCCCAAAGAGCAGTATTTTTATCAACGGGGTCCTGGACAAACTGACCCGGGACTACAAAGCCACCGGAAGGCTCAAAAAGTCGGGGAGGGGACTTTTGTAACCAAATAATCCTTAATTTTGCGTGAACTTTAAAAAAAATTGATAGCATCATGAGAAAAGCAAGCATCGTACTGGCCGTTCTGGCAATGACTGCCTTTGTATCCTGTAAGGAGAAAGCCTCTGAAAAGATCGATGAAAGTAATGTAGCCGCTGCTGCCCAGCGGGATGAGGCCGCCAAGAGCCTTCCCGTCATGACTTTCGAAGAGAAAGAATTTGATTTCGGAACCATCGACCAGGGTACCCCACAGGAACACACCTTTGTGTTTACCAACACAGGAGATGCCCCCCTGATCATCACAAATGCCAGCAGCACCTGCGGTTGTACGGTACCTGATTACCCCAAGGATACCCCCATCCAGCCTGGCGATACAGGGGAACTGGTTGTGAAGTTCAACGGTTCCGGAATGAACCAGGTAATCAAGACAGTAACCCTGAATACGAATACTTCCACCGGAAAGGAAATGCTTCGTATCAAGGCATTTGTCAAGCCAAAGGGGACTTCTACAGCCATGGGCCCCGTATCGGGCAACTAAGGTCATTCAAACCGATTTAAGCAAAAGAAACTATGGGTGAATTAGGACAATTCCTTCCCCTGCTGCTGATCTTCGCGGTTGCGTATTTCTTTATGATCCGCCCGCAAATGAAGCGTCAAAAAGAAGAGAAGAAGTTTGCAGAAGCCTTGAAAAAAGGAGATAAGATCATTACCAAAAGTGGTTTGCACGGCAAGGTGGTGGACCTCAATGACAAGGATTTTTCCTGCATTATTGAAACCATGGCGGGACGCCTGAAGTTCGACCGCTCAGCCATCTCTATGGAAATGAGCAAAAAACTGAACGCTCCGGCCAAAAAATAGACCTTCTTCGTCTGAACAGGAAATCAAGCACCGGAATCCCCGGTGCTTTTTCTTTTGCAGCGGGTGGTGGTCCGACCTTCCGCCTGTCTGGAATCCATCCGAATAAGGGTTGGAAGGGACGATTTCAGGCACGGGAACTATCCGAATGTACCTCCGTCGCTTGCTGGCTTTCCCGGATCGTCTCCTCATCCTGTAGGAAATACATTTTCAACATCCCCTTGTTCTTGACCTCGATCATTCCGCGGAATTCGCATTCGAACGCATCCTTGATCAACTGGTAGGTGCTTTCTGAGACGTTGATTTTCCCGGGTTGGGAGGTTGATTCCATACGGGCAGCAATGTTTACGGTATCCCCCCAGATATCATAGGCAAATTTCTTGGTCCCGACCACCCCGGCGACCACAGGGCCGGTATGGATGCCCACGCGAATTTCAAATCCCGTGACTTCGGAATAGCCATCGTCTGAAACAATGCTGACAATTTCCCGGGCAAAACGGGCCATCCGAATGGCGTGGTCCTTCGAGGGGAAGGGCAGGCCGCCGGCGCACATATAGCAATCTCCCATGGTCTTGATTTTTTCAAGGCCGTGGTTTTCGGCTGCCTGGTCAAATCGTGAGAAATAATAGTCGACGGTTTTTACAAGGTCTTCCGGGCTCATTTTTTCGGAATAGCTCGTAAACCCGACAAAATCTGCGAACAAAACACTAACGGAATCAAACTTTTTGGCACTGACGCGCCCGTGATTCCGGAGCTCTTCAGCGGTTTCCTCGGGAAGGATATTCAAAAGAAGCTCGTCTGAGCGGGCCTTTTCCTTCTCGATGATATCCCGGGTTTTCCGGATGTATTTATAGCGCCTGAAGAGCCCTATGGCCAGGACAAATGCCAGCAACAGGAAGGCGATCGTGATGTAAAGCACGGCACTCTGACGTTTTTCCCTCAGGTCTCGTATTTCCGCTTCCTTTTCCAGGAGGTCCACCTCGGCCTGTTTCTGGTCAATTTCGAAATCCGTCCGCAGCCTGGCCAACTCCTGTACCAGCCCCACATTGCTGATACTGTCCTTGTAAAGGGTAAAACCCCTGTAATATTTAAGGGCCTCCCCCGGGTCTCCTAAATTTTCGTACAACTCTGAAAGCAAGAGATTTGCATCCCGGATCTGCTCTTTGAGGCCGTACTCCTCAGCCACCTCAAGGCTGCGACGGGCAGACTTTATAGCGGCACTGATATTCCCCTGGTCCCGGTAAATATTGGAGACAAACGGCAAAAAGGCGGCTATGCCGTAGTAATCGCCCTCCGCTTCCAGGATCTCCAGGCATTCGTCCAGTTTCGCCAGGGCTTCAGCCTCCCGTCCCTGCCGGGCATAGATCATCCCCAGGGAACCCAGATGATATCCGATCCCCAATTTAAAATCGATCTCCCTGAAGATTTCCCCCGACTCCTGGAAGTAGACCAGGGCGGAATCCAGTTCCCCCTGCTTGTAAAAAAAATCCCCGGCATTTGCGATCCCGGTACCAAGGCTGAGGCTATCCGTCGTTTTTCGCAAAACGGAGATCCCACGCCTGTAATAATCCAGGGTATTCCCCGAATTGTTCATCATGGAATAGACATCCGCAATGGTGATGTATATGGCCCCCAGGCGGGATTCGGACCCCATCGAATCTGCGTAATGGGCGGCCTCGATATAGCTTTCCAGGGCATCTGCCTGGTTCCCGAGCCGGATGTATCCGTTCCCCTTCTGAAGGTACCCCTGGAAGAGTTTGCCTAAGGAATCCTTTCCCCTGGCTGTCTGGATAAGCGCCTCGCTGTACTTCAGTACCTTATGGGGGTCCTGATACCCGGCGGCCAGGTCATTCAGGATCTGCAGGCTGTCCTGGGGGCTAAAGGCACCTTGCTCATAGACGCGCGCCAGGCTGTCCAGGTCTTCCTGCAATTGGGCATGCATGTTCAGGCCATTCAGGAATACACCCCATACCAAAGCATAGGAAAATGCCCTGGAGATGATTCGATGTACGGCTTTGTAGCGCCTCATATACCTCCCGAATGGAATTACTGGCCGATCACCCTGATCCGCGGATCGATATTGAAGGTCCCCCCTCTTCTGGTTCCGTTGTTGTATACCCAGAACTGCAGGAGATACTTGTAGTCTGCCCCTTCTTCCGTGGTATTGAGGATGGTCCCGATCACCTGTCCGTTTTCTCCCCGGAGTTGGTTTTGCCCGAAAATGTCGCGACCTCCCCGGTCTCCCTGGTGGTTGATGGCGCGGATCTCAACGACATCCTCGGGTGAGGAAGTGGAAACCCCCCGCCAGATCACAACATCTCCTACCCGGGCCTCTATGGTATAGTCTTCGTTGCTTACTTCCGGGTCCTGCCCCTGAAAACGGCAAAAGTCATTTACGTTGGGGTTTTGGATGTCAGCCGTGTTTACCTCCAGGGTGATAATGTGTTCCTCCTGGGCTCTCAGGGTGGGAAAAAAAAGCGAAAAGCACAGAAGTGCCAGGAAGTAGTTTGGTTCGTTTCGTTTCATAATGCTGGTTGTTTCAGGTATACAAGGTTAAAAGGTACCTCAATTATTTTACTTGATCTAAATTTTCAGGGGCAAATTAAAAATCAGTCAGCCCCCGGACCTTGCAATGAACGGGGCTGAATCACAATTATGTGAATCCAGGGAGTGGAATCCACGACGGGCAGGATCCATGCAGAAGTACGCCAAAAATCCCTAAATTAAACCTGTATAAAAACCACGCCTATGAATCGTCGCAGATCCTTTTTGAAAAATACGCTTTTGGGAAGTTCCGCAGCCCTGCTGGTCCCGCCTGCCCTTTGGGCCAATCCCCATCCCGTCCTTGGAGCCAATGACCGGATACGCGTGGGGCTCATCGGCTGTAATGGCATGGGCTTTTCCAATCTGTCCGCCTTTATGCAGTTGCAGGATATCGAAGTGGCGGCCCTCTGTGATGTGGATGAAAGGGTGTTGGACCGGCGGGAGGCGGCCCTCCTGGAGGCCGGGCGTAAAAAGCCGGTGCGCTACACGGATTACCGCAAACTCCTGGACCAGCAGGATATCGACATGGTGATCATCGGGACCCCGGACCACTGGCATTGCCTGCAGCTGGTCCACGCCCTGCAGGCTGGGAAGGACGTCTATTGCGAAAAGCCGGTGGCGAATTCGATCCCGGAGGCCGGTGCCATGCTGAAGGCAGTACGGGATAGTGACCGGATGGTACAGATCGGACAGTGGCAGCGGAGCGAGCCCCATTTTGAGGACGCCATCTCCTTTGTACACTCCGGGGCCCTGGGCAACATCCGCATGGTGAAAGCCTGGGCCTACCAGGGGTGGATGGAACCAATCCCCGTTTTGCCGGACACCCCAACCCCTGAAGGCGTGGATTACACCATGTGGCTGGGGCCGGCCGTCCAGAGGCCTTTCAACCAGAACCGGTTCCATTTTAACTTTCGGTGGTTTTGGGAATATGCAGGCGGGCTGATGACGGATTGGGGCGTGCACCTGGTGGATTATGCCCTCTATGGGATGAAGGCCACCGAACCCATTTCC